>DXIU01000025.1 GCA_019112765.1 Candidatus Mediterraneibacter norwichensis
TTTTCTCAGAGAGTTGTATCCTTTCTGAAGTGCCGGTGCTGTAGACTTTTTCTCAGAAGTCTGACGTCCTTTTCTAACTAACTGGTTAAATGTTGGCATTCCTTTTCACCTCCTATGAATTATTCGTTTCCCCACGGGCTATTCCGTGAGGGGCTGCGGATAATTATATGTCATTATCCTTTTTCGCACACGAAAATAAGAATGCATTTTCATGCACGCCTGATCATTTTATTACGTTTAATATGGAAAGTCAAGGGATTTTACAATGATTTGAAAATTTCAGACAATATGGGCGAAAGGGGACAGTCCCCTTTCGCCCATATTGTCTGAATATTCGGATTTTAATATGCTCTTCCCCAGTATACCATGTGTTTCGCCGGTTTCCCGCAGCATACGCACACATCGGAAAGATGTTCTTCCTCCATGGGAATGCATCTGGATGTGACTCCGCCCGTCTGAGCCTTGATCTCATCCTCGCATTCTTCCTCGCCGCACCACATGGCTTTGACGAAACCTTTCTTATTCTGAACGGCATCTTTCATCTCGTCCATTGTAACGGCTGTGCTGATATGATCATCAAGAAATGCTTTCGCTTTCGCATACAGGTCTTTCTGAATTGTCTCCAGGATCTCTCCCAGCTTTTCAGCAATCTCATCAATGGCAACAACGATCTTTTCTCTTGTATCGCGGCGGACAACTACGACCTGTCCGTTCTCGATATCTTTCGGTCCGATTTCAATACGGGTGGGAATGCCAAGCATCTCCTGCTCGCTGAATTTCCAGCCCGGGCTCTTCTCGGAATCATCGATCTTCGCGCGGTATCCTGCTGCCTTCAGAGCATCCAGCAGCTCATTCGCCTTATCCAGCACGCCTTCTTTATGCTGGGCGATCGGAATGACTCTTGTCTGCACAGGCGCGATTCTGGGCGGAAGCACCAGACCGCTGTCATCACCGTGTACCATGATGATGGCTCCGATAATTCTTGTGGACAGTCCCCAGGATGTTTCATAAACACTGTGCAGTTCATTGTTTTTATCTGCATATTTTATATTAAACGCATCCGGGAATGCATTCCCGAAGAAATGGCTGGTGGCAGACTGCAGCGCCTGTCCGTCATGCATCAGTGCCTCGATTGTATAGGTATCCTGTGCTCCGGCAAACTTCTCGCTGTCTGTCTTTCTTCCCGCCACAACCGGAATCGCCAGATCTTCCTCCACAAAGCTCTTATATACTTCCCACATCATTTTCGTGCGCTCTTCTGCTTCCTCATATGTGGCATGGATGGTGTGCCCCTCCTGCCACAGGAATTCTCTGGAACGCAGAAACGGTCTCGTGGTCTTCTCCCAGCGAAGAACGGAGCACCACTGGTTCCATACTTTCGGCAGATCACGGTAGGACTGCACCGTTTTGCTCCATACATCGCAGAACAGAGTCTCAGATGTGGGACGGATGCAGAAACGCTCCTGCAGCGGCTCCATACCGCCGTGCGTCACCCACGCAACCTCAGGCGCAAATCCCTCGATATGATCCTTTTCTTTCTGAAGCAGACTTTCCGGAATCAATACCGGAAGATATACATTTTCCACTCCCGTGTCTTTAAATCTTCTGTCCAGATCCGCCTGAATATTTTCCCACAGCGCGTAACCGTTCGGCAGATAATTCAGACATCCTTTTACTCCTGAGTAGTCGCACAGTTTCGCCTCACGAACAACGTCCGTGTACCACTGGGCAAAATCCTCGTCTCTCGAAGTGATCGACTGTACCAGTTTCTTTTCCTTTGCCATCTTTCTTCTCCTTTACCGCATTTTTATGTTTCTGAATGCGTTCTTCCATAAATAACGAACGCCGGGACATCTGAAGTCCCTCATAACAAGGGACCGGATCTCCCGGCGGTACCACCCTAATTAACAGTATGCTTAAAATCAGCTGCCGCAATGCTGTCATCATAATACACATTCCGGCGCGGACTCTCCGCATTCTGTTCACTCTTTATTCTTTAACGCAGAATCTACGCCGCATTTTCATGCGGAAGCTCCCGGGCCGGTTCTATACTGTCCTGCAAAAGGCTCGCACCATCCGCCTTCTCTCTGAAGCATTTCTTCATATATACTAATCCCGTTCTTCGCCTGCTTTACCATACTGTAAAACACATGCCGCCAGTATCTGGCGCTAAATGTGATTCTAACGAAAAAGAGCCGTTCTGTCAAGCCGTACAGCCGCCCCTTTTCACCTGAAATCGGTCTGAAACAGCTTCAGTCCTTTAGCCTCAGCCCTGTATCTGGAGCAGCTTTGTCTTCAGATCCTGCTCCATAGCACGCAGTTCCGCTTCTGCCTCCTGCCGTTTCTGCCGTCCTTCCTTCTGAATATTCATCACCTCATCCAGGGTAGAGATCAGAGACTCATTGGTCGCCTTCAGCGTCTCCATATCCACAATACCGCGTTCAGACTCCCGGGCCGTATCCACAGTCGCCATTTTCAGCTTCTCCGCGTTCTTTCTGAGCAGTTCGTTTGTCATATCCGTCACCTGACGCTGAGCCGCCGCAGCCTGAGATGAGTGTTCCACTCCCAGCGCCAGCACCATCTGGCTTTTCCACAGAGGAATCGTATTTACAATGGTAGACTGAATCTTCTCCACCATTAATGTATCGTTATTCTGAACAAGACGGATCTGGGGCGCCGTCTGGATAGAAATCATCCTGGTCAGTTCCAGATCATGAATTTTCTTTTCAAACCGATTACACATAGAATCCAGATCTTTTGCCGCCTGGGCATCTTCAGGAAGTCCGGAAGCCTGGGCCTTTGCCGTCAGTTCCGCAAGCTGAGTGCTTCTGACTTCGGCCAGCTTCTTCCTGCCCGCAAGAATGTACATGGACAGTTCTTTAAAATATGTGAGATTTAACTCATACATCTTATCCAGCAGGGCCGTATCCTTCATAAGCTGAACCTGATGTTTCTCCAGCGCCTTGACAATCTGATTGACATTTTCCTCAGCTTTTGCATATTTGGCCTTCATAGCCGCGATCTTATTGGACCCCTTTTTAAAGAAACCGAAAAATCCTTTTTCCTCTTCTTCATCAAAACTTTTCAGTTCCGTAACCACACCTGAGAGCAGATCCCCCACTTCTCCCAGATCTTTTGATCTCACATTTTCCAGGGCAGACTCTGAAAAGTCAGCCATCTTTTTCTGGGTCCCGGCCCCGTACTGCAGCACCAGTGTAGAATTTGTCAGATCAATCTGACTGGCAAATGCATCCACCTGCCTGCGCTCCTCTTCCGTAAGAATACTGTCATCCAGAGCCGGATCTTCCGGCTTCTGAGCCACCGGAGGTTTCTTCTCCTCCTGACTCTGAAAAGGATCCAGTGTCAATGTAGGTGCTGTGTCCAGATCTTTAAATTCATTGCTCATAATCTTATCCTCCATGAACTCTGCCTTCGCTTCCGCAGCCTCTCTGCCGTGCCGCAGCTCCATTCGGCCGATTGCTCCTGCACAGTTATTATACCGTTTTTTCCCTGCTTCCGCATTATTCTTTTTATTCTTTTCCTGCTTCTATGGTTTCTTTTTCAGACCGTCCTCCGTCAGGCCGTCCTGCGCCAGCATCATCTGAAGCACTGAAATGTCTGATGACACATCCCAGGATGTATCCTGGAACAGATCGTCCAGAAGTTTCTCAAAAGCCGTGTTCAGTGTATCTATTGTTTTTTCAATCTCCCGCTTGGATGAGAGAATATTTTCTCCCTGAACCGGCTGGGCATCCAGGTCTTCATAAGCTTCCAGAAGTTTAATCGTTGTCGGAAGATAATATTCCATCAGCTTGCCGATATCATCCACGGAAGCCGGATTCTGTTCCACCCGGTCAAAAATGCGGTCCACCAGCATCTCCATTCTGGAGATCTTCGCGGATATTTCCTCGCCCGGAATGGCATCGTTGGCCTCCCGGATTTTCCTGACATATTCATCTCCTGCGGCCACAATCTTCTGAACCTCCGGAGACAGTCTGTCATACTCCTGCTTCGCTCTGGCAGCGGCGGCGTCCTTCTCCGCCTTTTCCCGCCGCATCCGTTCCATCAGGCCGGTATACTGCCTGTATGCATTATCGCTGACCATCAGACACGTCTCCTGTTCATCCAGATGGCCCTGCCGGAACCAGCCCTTTTTTATCATTCTTTTCAGATCTTTTACAACTGCCCTGACAGACCGTCCCGTCCGCGCGGCCAGTTCCTTCACGTCACAGTATTCCCGGTTCTGAAGAATTTTCACATACCGGCGGAACCGTCCGGCCTCCGAAGTCATCCCAAGGCCTGCTCCAAACATGACTGCAAATGCAATCGTAAAAATACCGATGGCGGCAGAGCCGGCTATGTTCAGCACGCTCCACCCGGCGGCAATGCTTGTGAAAACAAGGAACAGAAGAAAGGCGATGCTGACAATCCCGAACACCCCTCCTGTCACTGCCAGGAAAGCGCCTCCGATTCTTGCGGAGGTGCCTTTCAGATAAAGGGACGAACCGCTGTTTCCGGCCGCCGCTTTTCCATTTCCGTAATTGCTTCCGTAACCCCCGCCGTCTGCCGGACCGCCCGGATTCTGTCCGGGCTGATTCTGTGTCTGATATTCGGGTCCGCCGGCAGGCCCGCTCTGTCCGGGCGCGCCCGGCCGTCTGTACCAGCCCCCGTTATTGAGCCCCCGGGAAATGTTATCCATCGCCTGTCCTATCGTATCTGACACCGTCTGATTCAGCCGGCTGAAATTGCGGGAATCCACCGCATTCTGTATCGTCCTGCGGATATCCTCGCCAAATCTTTCCCACTCGTTGTTTATCATGGATTTCCTCCTTAAAGAGCTTGACTCTGAAAATCTTTTATATGATAATCAGTTTAGCCTCAGGCAGGAGAAAAGTCAAGAATCGAGCATGAGAATAAAGGAGACACAATGACCCGGATTACCGCACCCCAGATTATGTATGAAGATGCTGATATTATCGTTTGCCGCAAACCCGCCGGACTTCCCACCCAGACCAGCCGCGTGGGCTGCCGGGATCTGGTAAGCATTCTGAAAAATCATCTGGCTGAAGAAAACAGGAAACAGGCAAAAGGAATTTCCGAAAAAGGAAAGCGAACCGCACAGCAGCGGCAGGCAGAGCCTTATCTCGCCGTTATCCATCGGCTGGACCAGCCTGTGGACGGTCTCCTCGTCTTCGCGAAAACAGCAGCGGCCGCAAAAGATCTGAATCGCCAGCTCACAGGCTCTGATTTCGGAAAATACTACCGCGCTGTCGTCAACGGCGTACCGGATCCTCCAGAAGGCACACTGGAAGACTACCTGATCAAAGACGGACGCGCCAACACTTCCCAGGTCTGCCCGGGGACGACTCCCGGAGCAAAGCCGGCCAGGCTTCACTACCGTGTGATAAAGACAGTAACCGGGGACGATTCCCCGGCGTCGCTTGTCGAAATTCATCTTGACACCGGCCGCCACCATCAGATCCGGGTACAGATGGCGCACCTGGGCTGTCCCCTTGCCGGCGACCGGAAATACGGGCATCCGCCTGCTGAAAAGACAGCTGCGGATCAGAAAAGCTCTGCGCCGCTTAAACTCTGTGCCTTCCGCCTTGAATTCCGGCATCCCCGGACCGGACGGAAAATGCAGTTTGAACTGCCGGATGTTTTTCTATAACAGACGGACTGCCGCATGAAAGAATGCGGCAGTCCTGTACTTTCCATATTAACTTTTTCCAACCCTGTATTTTATCTACATCTCATCGACAACAAGCGGTTCTTCTTCCAGCGACTCCTCATATTTGTTGAGAATGGTCGTCTGTATTCTCTCTCTTGTTCCCGAATTGATCGGATGAGCAATATCGCGGTATTCCCCGTCCACTGCCTTTTTACTCGGCATTGCGATAAACAATCCCTTTTCTCCTTCTATCACCTTGATATCATGTACAACGAATTCATCATCAATCGTGATAGAAACGACAGCCTTTAATTTCCCCTCTTTTGCGACTTTGCGCACACGTACATCTGTTATCTGCATACTCTCAGGTCTCCTTTCTCCGGCCGCACTGCCTGTACAGTCCGCGCATATCCAAACAGATCTTATCCTCCCTTTTCTGCGCGTCCTGCGGTTCCTCCCTGCAAAACCTTCTACATTGCGTACCTTTCGTTCTTTTCTACTACTACTTTCACACCATTTTCCCCTACATGTCTTGTATTCGCTCTTATCGTGTCACGGCTCTCCACGATACAGTTTTCAATGTACGTGTTGTCCCCAAGATACACATCGTTCAGAATGATGGAATTCTTGATCACACAATTGTTTCCTACAAATACCTTTTTGAAAATGACGGAATTTTCCACTGTGCCATTAATAATACTTCCGCTTCCCACAAGGCTGTTTTTCACAACCGCGCCCGGATTATATTTTGCGGGCGGCTGATCGCTTACCTTTGAGTAAACGCTCGGAAGCTCTCTGAAGAAATAATTCCGCACTTCCGGTTTCAGGAAATCCATATTCGTCCGATAATATGCGTCTACAGTTGAAATGTTACTCCAGTAGCTGTTTATCTTATAACCGTATATTTTCTTCAGATTCTTATACCGAATCAATATATCGGTTACAAAATCGTGTCTTTCTTCCTCCGCGCAGTGTTCTACAAGATCAATCAGCTGTCTTCTCCGGATAATGTAAATTCCTGTGGATACTGTCTGGGAGTGAGCCACCATGGGCTTCTCTTCAAATTCCTCTATTCTGCATGCCTCGTTCATGCGGATTGTGCCGAATCTGGTCGCGTCCTCTCCCGGTTCCAGTTCCTTGCACACCACGGTAATGTCTGCTTTCTTCGCGATATGGTATTCAAGCACTTTATTGTAATCCAGCTTGTACACCGCATCTCCGGAAGTGATGATTACATAAGGCTCATGACATTTTCTCAGAAAATCAAGATTCTGATAAATCGCGTCCGCGGTTCCTCTGTACCAGTAGCCGTTGTCAGCCGTTATGGTCGGTGTAAACACGAACAGGCCGCCCTGCTTTCTTCCGAAATCCCACCATTTTGAGGAATTCAGATGCTCGTTGAGCGATCTTGCGTTGTACTGAGTCAGCACCGCGACCTTCTGAATATGAGAATTGGTCATATTGCTGAGCGCAAAATCTATGGCTCTGTAACTGCCTGCGATGGGCATGGCCGCCACCGCCCGTTTTGCCGTCAGTTCACGCATCTTCCGGCTGTTTCCGCCTGCTAAAATAATACCTACTGCTCTCATAATCTGTCACCTGCCTTTATCAATGTTTCACCGCTTTCCAGCACACCGTCGATGTAATCCTCCGCTGATGTCACACCGCTAATGGCGGTATTCTTTCCTATCTGCACGCCGGACGGGATCACCGAGTTTTCTCCGATCGTAGCCAGCCCGCCGCTGTAAATATTCGGTTTCATCTTGTTCGGCACATCCGCTCCAATGCCGATGGCAACATTGTCGCCAATGGTCACGTCCTCTGCAATGATCGCCTTATCAATCACGCAGTTCTCTCCGATCTTCACGCCCTGCATAATAATAGAATCCCGGACCACACTTCCTTTTCCGATCATTACGCTGCCGCCCAGCACGGAGCTGTGAACTTCCCCGTATATCTCCGAACCATTGGAAATGATGCAGCGATCTACCACACCCTGCTCCGCGATATACTGAGGTGGAATATTCGCGCTGTTCGTGTAGATCTTCCAGAACTCCTCGTAAAGATTGAATTCCGGTATAATGTCAATCAGTTCCATGTTTGCTTCCCAGTAGGAACTGAGCGTGCCCACGTCCTTCCAGTAGCCGTTGTACTCATATGCGAACAGCCTGTCCTGCTTCTGGTGACAGTACGGAATAACATGTTTTCCGAAGTCACAGTTCGGCTGATCTTTCAGCTGAATCAGGGCATCTCTCAGAACCGGCCAGCTGAAAATATAAATGCCCATTGATGCCAGGTTGCTGCTGGGTTTTTCCGGTTTCTCCTCGAATTCCTTAATCCTTCCGTCTGTATCCGTCACAACAATGCCGAACCGGCTTGCCTCTTCCATCGGCACCGGCATTGCCGCTATTGTCACATCCGCGTGATTCGCCTTGTGATAATCAAGCATGACTTCATAATCCATTTTGTAAATATGATCGCCGGAGAGAATCAGAACATAATCCGGATTATATGTTTCCATGTAATTCAGATTCTGATAAATGGCGTTCGCGGTTCCTGTATACCACTCACTGTTGGAGCTCTTCTCGTAAGGCGGAAGGATGGATACGCCTCCCACATTACGGTCCAGATCCCAGGGGATACCGATGCCGATATGTGTATTCAGTCTCAGCGGCTGATACTGGGTCAGCACCCCCACAGTGTCTATTCCGGAATTAATACAGTTGCTCAGCGGAAAATCAATAATACGATACTTGCCGCCAAAAGCTACAGCAGGTTTTGCGACCTTTGCCGTAAGAACTCCCAGTCGACTGCCCTGTCCGCCCGCCAGCAGCATGGCAATCATTTCCTTTTTAAACATTGCGTCACCTCATTTCTAGTTAGATGCATTTATTATACCATATATTTGTTTTTCGCCAATGTTATTTACAAATTTTTTCTAATTTTTTACACCTTTTTGTAAATTTCACACAAAAAGAACTTCTTTAAATTTCTTTTATATATAGTATAATATAGAAGGTAATACCTGTTTATGACTGGAAATAACTGATTTTTGTTTCACAAAACCACAAAATACCATCATTTTTTGAAGGAGAAGAGGAATCCGCATGTATAAAATTGATTTCAAAAAACCGATACACGTTCATTTTATCGGAATCGGAGGCATCAGTATGAGCGGCCTGGCAGAAATCCTTTTAGAAGAAGGCTTCACCATATCCGGTTCTGATTCAAAAGAATCTCCGCTGACCCGTAAGCTTGAGTCGGAAGGCGCGCACATTTTTTACGGGCAGAAGGCCGAAAATATCACAGACGGAATTGAATGCGTGGTATATACAGCAGCAATCAGCCGCAGCAATCCTGAGCTGATTGAAGCGGTAGCCAGAAAAATTCCCATGCTTACCCGGGCTGAACTGCTGGGACAGCTTATGAAAAATTATGACACACCCATCGCGGTATCCGGGACGCACGGCAAGACAACCACAACTTCTATGATCTCGCACATCCTTCTTGCCGGGAATCTGGATCCCACTATATCCGTGGGCGGTATTCTGAAAGCAATCGGAGGGAATATCCGGGTTGGAAGTTCCGGCACATTTATCACGGAAGCCTGCGAATATACCAACAGTTTTCTTCATTTTTTCCCGAAAATCAGCGTTATACTGAACATCGAGGAAGATCATCTTGATTTTTTCAAGGATCTGGAGGACATCCGCCATTCTTTCCGCCAGTTTGCGGAACTGCTTCCTGATGACGGAACGCTTGTCATTAACGGAGACATAAAAAATTACGAAGAAATCAGCCGGGGACTTCCCTGCCGGGTTGTAACTTACGGTTCCTCTGCTGATTTTGATTACCATGCCGCCGGCATCTCTTATGATGATCAGGGGCATGTATCCTTTGATATGATCCGCCGGAACGGCTCAAAGGATCGTATCAGCCTTTCTGTCACAGGCGATCACAATGTATCAAACGCGCTTTCCGCCATCGCGGTGGCGGAGCTGCTGAATATCCCCATGGATACCATTAAGGAAGGACTTCTTTCCTTTACCGGAACGGACCGCCGTTTCGAATATAAAGGGGAATTCAACGGCGTCACTGTTGTGGACGACTACGCGCATCATCCGACAGAAATCTGCGCCACGCTGAAAGCTGCGAAGCACCAGCCCCACAACTGTGTATGGTGCGTATTCCAGCCTCATACGTACACCCGCACGAAAGCATTTTTCCACGAATTCGCGGAGGCGCTCTCCCATGCGGATCATCTGGTTCTTGCGGACATTTACGCAGCAAGGGAAACCGATACGCTGGGGATTTCTTCCGCCGATCTGGCAGAGGAAGCGGCAAAGCTGGGGACAGATACTCACTATTTTCCAAGTTTTGCGGAAATCGAAAACTTCTTAAAGGCGAACTGTTCTCCTGGTGATCTGCTCATTACAATGGGCGCCGGAGACATCGTAACGGTAGGCGAGGATCTCCTTGCAGAATAAGGCTTTCCGGAGTTATCCACATTTTCTGCACAGAGTTATCTACAAAAAACCCGGAGTTACCCACGAAAAAATACTTTTTAACCTGGAGATATGATGATATATTATTGAAGTAACGAAGCGGACGGAACGATGAATTGTCCGCTTTACAGCTTTTCGTCCAGGAATGTCCCGGCATTCCTGCCGCAGCGCTCCTTTTGTTTTATGCGCTGGTATTTCCCGGGATTGATATAGAAAGTGGGACCTGATGTTTATGAAAACGCTGACATTAAAAAACAAATTTCAGACAAATGCAACTCTGCTGCCGAACGATTTTATAGACCATTATATGGCCGATGCCAATGGTGAATTTGTAAAGGTGTATCTGTTTCTTCTGCGCCACCTGGACGACCCCTGTTCGTCTATTACAATTTCCACCATTGCCGACTGCCTGAACAATACGGAGAAAGATATTCTGCGCGCGTTCCGCTACTGGGAATCTGCCGGGCTTCTTACTGTAGTGCGGGATTCCGACGACAAGATTACAGGACTGGAACTGCGCAGGACTTCCTTTTCCAGAAAGGAAAGCGCTCCCGGCTCCGCAGCCGAAGCTCCGGAATCAGGACACGCGGTTTCTTCCGAAAACAAGGCGGTGCCCCTGGACGCATTCCGCGCGCAGAAGGAACTCAAATCCCTTTTCTTCATTGCGGAGCAGTATCTGGGGAAGACCCTGACACGTACCGATGTGGATACAATTACCTATTTTTACGGAACGCTGCACATGTCCGCGGATCTGATCGAATACCTGATTGAGACCTGTGTGGAAAACGGACATAAGAGCATGCATTATATTCAGAAAGTTGCCTTCTCCTGGACAGAGGAGGGTATCCGGACTGTCTCCCAGGCAAAAGAGCAGTCCATGCTTTACAGCCGCAGCTGCTATACTGTGCTCAATGCTTTCGGGATCAAAAACAGAGGACCTGCGGCTTCGGAACTTACATATATCAAAAAATGGTCAGAAGAATATGGATTTTCTTCTGAGATCATCCAGGAAGCCTGCCGCCGTACCATTTCCGCGACCCACCAGCCCAGTTTCGAATATGCTGATACAATTCTGAGCCGGTGGCATCAGAACGGCGTGAAGCACCTGGCGGACATTACCGCTCTTGATGATGCTTATCAGAAGGAAAAGAGCGCAGGCCGGACCGCGTCCAGACCCCGTGCTTCCGTAAAAAATATGAACAACTTTGAACGGCGTTCCTATGACATGGACGCCCTGGAAGAACAGCTGTTAAACAGTAATTAGAAGGAGCAGATTCATGGCTTTAAAAAACTCACAGTATTACAGCATCATGCGCGAATACGAAAAACGGCAGTTAAAAAATCACGATATCCAGACCGCGCATTATAACGAAGTATGTGAAAAGCTCCCGGAGTTCAAGACACTGGATGATTCTATCGCCATCCTCTCTGTCCAGTACGGGAAAAAACTTCTGAACGGAGACGACCAGGCTGTCTCTTCCCTGAAGGAAGAACTGGCGATTCTCCGCAGCAGCAAGCAGAAACTGCTCCTGTCCGCAGGATATCCGGCGGACTATCTGGATCCGGTTTACACGTGCAAAGACTGTAAGGATACCGGATATATCGGCAACGAAAAATGTCATTGCTTTAAAAAAGCTGTAATTGACCTTTTATACGATCAGTCCAATATAAAAGAACTGTCCGCGGATGCTTCTTTTGATAATTTCAGGCTTGATTTTTATCCGGCATCCTATTATGATAAAAAAACCGGCCGCTCGGCACGCGCCATGATGGAAGACACACTGAAAGTCTGCCGTCAGTTCATAGACACCTTCGGCACGGAATTCCGCAACCTGTTTTTCTATGGAAGTGTGGGCGTAGGGAAAACATTTTTATCTACATGCATTGCGAGAAAAATTATGGAAAAAGAATTCTCCGTGCTTTATCTTTCGGCGCCCCAGCTTTTTAACGCACTTGCGCAGACAGCTTTTGACCGGAAGGATGTGGACGCCCGGAATATGAATGAGTATATTTTCGGCTGTGATCTTCTGATTATCGATGATCTTGGCAGTGAATATACGAATCAGTTTATCGCGTCGCAGTTTTTTACCTGCATCAATGAGCGGCTTTTACACAGAAAATCAACGATTATTTCAACAAATCTGTCCCTGGAATCCCTGGCCGACCTGTATACAGAGCGGTCTTTTTCCAGAATTACCAGCAGCTATTCCCTGTTGAAAATAGTCGGTGATGATATACGCATTAAAAAGAAAATAAAACACAGGGAGGATCATTCATGCTACGTCGAACAGAACGAATCTTAGAAAATATTCCGGTAGGGAGTCTCGGGCTGATCTGTCTGCCCGGATGTGAGGAACTCGGGAACAAAGTCAACGACTATCTTGTCACATGGCGCCACGAAAGCGGCCATGAATACCAGGATGACATTGCTTTCTCCGGCTATGAAAAAGATAACTTTTTAATCAATGCGCAGGTTCCCCGTTTTGGCTCAGGCGAGGCAAAGGGAATCCTGAAAGAATCTGTCCGCGGCAAAGATCTTTACCTGATGGTAGATGTATGCAATTACAATGTCACCTATTCCCTGACCGGCAGAACGAATCATATGTCTCCGGATGATCATTTCCAGAATCTGAAGAGAATGATTGCTGCTGTCGGAGGCAAGGGGCGGAGAATTAATGTCATTATGCCTTTCCTCTATGAAAGCCGGCAGCACAAAAGAAGCTCCAGAGAGTCTCTGGACTGCGCTCTGGCGCTTCAGGAACTTGTACGCATGGGAGTAGAAAATATAATCACTTTTGACGCTCACGATCCCCGGGTGCAGAATGCGATTC
Organism: Candidatus Mediterraneibacter norwichensis; assembly: GCA_019112765.1. GTDB lineage: Bacteria > Bacillota > Clostridia > Lachnospirales > Lachnospiraceae > Mediterraneibacter > Mediterraneibacter norwichensis. The sequence continues at coordinate 13,008 of DXIU01000025.1, forward strand.
CTTTAAGCGGATTTGAAACAGTTTCCCCGACTTACCAGTTTATCAAAGGACTTCTCCGCACGGTGGATGACCTGAAAATCGACGCGCAGCACATGATGGCAATCAGTCCGGATGAAGGCGGCACGAACCGCGCGGTATATCTGGCGAATGTTCTCGGACTTGACATGGGTATGTTTTATAAGCGCCGTGACTACACGCGCATTGTTGACGGACGCAATCCCATCGTCGCGCACGAGTTCCTGGGCAGCTCCGTCGAGGGCAAAGATGTAATTATTATCGATGATATGATTTCCTCCGGAGACAGTATCATTGATGTGGCTACAGAGCTGAAAAAGAGAAAAGCAAAACGGATCTACGCAGCCGCTACGTTTGGCCTCTTCACAAACGGTCTGGAGAAGTTTGATAAAGCCTATGAATCCGGTATCATCAACGGAATTCTGACTACAAATCTGATTTACCAGACACCGGAGCTTCTGTCAAAGCCGTATTATATCAACTGCGATATGAGCAAATACATCGCGCTGATTATCGACACGCTGAACCATGACGGTTCCATCAGTTCGATCTTAAGTCCGAACGCAAGAATTCAGAATATAGTAAGAAAATATAAAAACGGAGAGCAGATCTGACTGCTCTCCCGAATGTCCTATTATGCAGAAAAGCTGCCTGTACAGGCAGGTTTTCTGTATTATTTTATATACGCTTATGAAAAAGAGAATTTTTACCGATACTGTTTTTACAATTTTCATGATGGCAGCCGCAACATTGTTTTCGTTTGTTTTTTTCCATTTCGGAAACAAGAACTCTGCCAATATCACCATCATCTATACACTGGCGCTGATTATTGCCGCGTTAAAGACTTCCGGCTATCTGTATGGTGTTATCTCCGCAGTGTTCTGCGTGGTTGCTGTAAATTACTTTTTTTCTTATCCGTACTTTAAATTTAATTTCACGCTTGCCGGCTATCCTCTGACATTTATCGGAATGCTGGCGATTTCGCTGATCACCAGCGCTACTACAACCACGCTGAAGCGCCAGCGCCAGGCGATTGCCGAGCGTGAAAAGGAGCTTGTGGAGGCAGACAAGGAAAAAATCCGCGCGAATCTGCTGCGGGCAGTTTCCCATGATCTGCGCACTCCTCTGACCGGCATAATCGGATCTTCTTCCTCTTATCTGGAAAACTATCACGATCTGTCCGAAACAGAGCGCACAGAGCTTGTGACAAATATAAAAGATGATTCAGAATGGCTGCTGAATATGGTGGAAAATCTCCTCACTGTTACAAGAATCCAGAACGATTCTCCGAATAAAGTCAGAAAAACTCCGGAAGTGGTGGAGGAAGTCGTATCAGAAGCAATCCAGCGGCTCCAGAAACGCCATCCCGGCGTAAAAATCAGAGTCCAGATGCCGAATAATTTTCTTATGCTGCCTATGGATCCCACGCTGATCGAGCAGGTGCTGATCAACCTTATGGAAAATGCTTTTGTACACTCCGGGAGCACTGAACCGATGGAACTTTCTATCCGAGAACAGGAAGATCTTGTTCTTTTCCGCGTAAGAGATTACGGAAAAGGGATCAGTGAAGAGCAGATGCCCGGGCTGTTTGAAGGACAGCAGCCGGGGAGCACAGCCGCCGACGGGCACAAGGGAATCGGCATCGGTCTGACGATATGCAAGACGATTATATTAGCGCACGGCGGAACAATTACTGCTTCCAATCATGAAAACGGAGCTGATTTTATTTTCACTCTGCCGAAAGAAAAGGAGAATTCAGAAAATGCCTAAATTTTCAGTCCTGATTATAGAAGACGAAAAAAATATCCAGCATTTTATGAGCAAGATACTGAAGCGCCAGGATTACCGCGTTCTCTGCTCTGATACAGGGAAAGAAGGACTGGAGCTGATCCGTTCGCAGTGCCCGGATATTATCCTCCTGGATCTGGGGCTGCCGGACATGGACGGAGATGAGATCATCCGCAGTGTACGGACCTGGTCCAGCATACCGATTATTGTCATTTCCGCCAGAAGCGCTGAGGACGAAAAGGTCTGCGCGCTTGATCTCGGAGCAGATGACTACATCACCAAGCCTTTCGGGACTTCAGAACTTCTGGCCCGGATACGCGCGTCTCTCCGCCACAGCAACCGGCTGATGACGGACAGCGAGCTGTATATCCGGCCGTACCGCTGCGGTGAAATGGTGCTTGACTTTTCCAAACGCCTTCTTACCATTGCGGACCGGAAAGTTCATCTGACGCCGATTGAATATAAAATAGTAGCCTTTCTGGCACGGAATTCCGGGAAAGTTATGACCTACTCTTCCATCCTCTCCAGCGTATGGGGACCGTACGCGGATGATGACAATAAAATTCTGAGAGTAAATATGGCAAATATCCGGAGGAAAATAGAAAAAGACCCGGCTCAGCCGAAATATATATTCACAGAGGTCGGCGTAGGATACCGGATGGCGGAAGATGAGGATGAATAAAGGGACTGCAGGATTTACCCGCAGTCCCTTTTCTTTGCTGTCTTTCTGTCACATGTTGCAGAGAACTCTATTCTTCTTCTGCTACCGGAACTTCAGATTCCGTTTCTTCTCCTTCTCCTTCGAGATCAATCTCTTCATCCAGGTTCAGTTCATCCTCCGGCTGAATATCTGTGTTAATCCTGACATCACGGTATTTCTTCATACCTGTTCCTGCCGGGATATGTTTACCGATAATAACGTTCTCCTTCAGACCGACAAGATGATCCACCTTTCCTTTAATAGCAGCCTCGGTCAGAACCTTGGTCGTCTCCTGGAAGGATGCTGCTGACAGGAAGGAGTCTGTTGCAAGGGAAGCTTTTGTAATACCAAGCATGATCTGCTCGCCTTTTGCCGGCTCTTTGCCTTCTGCCTCCATCTGCGCGTTTACATCATTGAACTCAAGGACGTCAACCATCGTTCCCGGAAGGAAATCCGTGTCTCCTCTGTCTTCTACGCGCACTTTCTTCAGCATCTGGCGCACGATAACTTCGATATGCTTGTCATTGATATCAACACCCTGCAGACGGTATACTCTCTGCACTTCCTGAAGCATATAATCCTGAACTGCGCGCAGTCCCTTGATCTTAAGGATATCATGGGGATTTACACTACCTTCCGTAAGCTCATCTCCGGCCTCAAGTTCCGCTCCGTCCTGAATCTTAATACGGGAGCCGTAAGGAATGAGATATGCCTTTGATTCTCCGGTCTCTTCATTTGTAACAATAATCTCGCGCTTTTTCTTTGTATCGCTGATCGTCGCACGTCCGGCAAATTCGGTAATAATCGCAAGTCCCTTCGGTTTTCTTGCCTCAAAAAGCTCTTCGACACGGGGAAGACCCTGTGTGATATCGTCGCCGGCAACACCGCCGGTGTGGAACGTACGCATGGTAAGCTGTGTACCCGGCTCGCCGATAGACTGCGCAGCCACAATGCCGACAGCCTCGCCGACCTGTACTGCCTCTCCGGTCGCCATGTTGGCGCCGTAGCACTTCGCGCACACGCCGTTCTTACACTTACATGTAAGAATGGTACGGATCTTCACTTTTTCAAGCGGATTTCCGTTCTCATCCACGCCGCGCTTTGTCACGCGCTCTGCCCGCCGCGGTGTGATCATGTGATTTGCTTTTACAAGCACATTTCCGTCTTTGTCTTTGATGTCCTCGCATGCGAAGCGTCCTGTAATACGCTCCTGCAGGCTCTCAATCTCTTCATTTCCATCCATGAATGCGTGTACATACATGCCCGGAATCTCCTGGCCCGGCTCCACGCAGTCTGAATCGTGAATAATCAGCTCCTGGGATACGTCTACCAGACGTCTCGTCAGGTAACCGGAATCGGCTGTACGAAGAGCCGTATCCGACAGACCTTTCCGCGCGCCGTGGGCAGACATGAAGTATTCCAGTACATCCAGACCTTCACGGAAGTTGGACTTGATGGGCAGCTCGATGGTACGGCCGGTTGTATCAGCCATAAGACCACGCATACCGGCAAGCTGTTTGATCTGCTTGTCAGAACCACGGGCTCCGGAGTCTGCCATCATATAAATATTATTGTATTTATCCAGACCGGAAAGCAGCGCCTCTGTCAGTCTGTCATCGGTAGCTTTCCATGTCTCTACAACTTCTTTATAACGTTCTTCTTCTGTGATAAGACCACGCTTGAAGTTCTTTGTGATCCGGTCAACAGTATTCTGCGCTTCCTCGATCATCTGCGGCTTCTCCGGAGGAACTGTCATATCCGAAATAGAAACCGTCATGGCCGCTCGCGTGGAGAATTTGTATCCGATGGATTTTACATCGTCCAGCACTTCTGCCGTCTGTGTCGCTCCATGAGTATTAATGACTTTCTCAAGAATCTGCTTCAGCTGTTTCTTTCCTACATGGAAGTCAATCTCAAGCGCAAGCTCATTGCCTTCCACTTCTCTGTCCACAAATCCCAGATCCTGCGGGATGATCTCGTTAAAGAGCAGACGACCCAGCGTTGCGTCAATAACACCTGTCTTCACAGTTCCATCCGGCATTGTCTTGGATACGCGGACTTTGATCTGTGAGTGAAGGGTAATATATCCGTTCTCGTAAGCCAGAATTGCCTCGCTCACGCTCTTGAAGAACATACCCTCGCCTTTTGCTCCCGGTCTTACCTGTGTCAGATAATAAATACCAAGGACCATATCCTGGGAAGGAACCGCCACCGGACCGCCGTCTGACGGTTTCAGCAGGTTGTTCGGAGAGAGAAGCAGGAAGCGGCACTCCGCCTGCGCTTCCACAGACAGCGGTACATGGACGGCCATCTGGTCTCCGTCAAAGTCCGCGTTGTACGCAGTACATACAAGCGGATGAAGCTTGATTGCCTTACCTTCTACAAGGATCGGCTCGAAAGCCTGGATACCAAGTCTGTGCAGTGTGGGGGCACGGTTCAGCATAACAGGATGTTCTTTGATTACTTCCTCCAGCACATCCCATACCTCGGGCTGAAGCCGCTCCACCATTTTCTTTGCGTTCTTTATATTATGAGCTGTACCGTTGGATACAAGCTCTTTCATAACGAAAGGCTTGAACAGCTCAATAGCCATCTCTTTCGGAAGACCGCACTGATAGATCTTCAGCTCCGGTCCCACAACGATAACCGAACGTCCGGAATAATCGACACGCTTTCCAAGCAGGTTCTGACGGAAACGTCCGGATTTACCTTTCAGCATGTCGGACAGAGACTTCAGTGCTCTGTTTCCCGGTCCCGTAACCGGACGGCCGCGGCGGCCGTTGTCGATCAGAGCATCCACAGCCTCCTGCAGCATACGTTTCTCATTGCGTACGATAATGTCCGGCGCGCCCAGCTCCAGCAGTCTCTTCAGACGATTGTTTCTGTTGATAATTCTTCTGTAAAGATCATTTAAGTCAGAGGTCGCGAAGCGGCCGCCGTCCAGCTGCACCATAGGACGCAGATCCGGCGGAATTACCGGAATCGCTGTCAGAATCATCCACTCCGGTCTGTTTCCGGATTCCCGGAACGCTTCAACAACTTCAAGACGCTTTACGATTCTGGCCCGTTTCTGTCCGGTAGAATGCTCCAGAGCGCTCTGGAGCTCATTATATTCTTTTTCCAGGTCAATGGCCTCAAGAAGCTCCTTGATCGCCTCAGCGCCCATTCCCACACGGAAAGCCTTTGCTCCCCATTTTTCTTTCAGTTCCTGATACTCTGCCTCTGAGAGAATCTGCTTGTTCTGCAGATCCGTCTCGCCCTTGTCCAGCACAATGTAGGAGGCGAAATACAGAACTCTCTCCAGTGTTCTCGGAGAAATATCCAGGATCAGTCCCATACGGCTGGGAATTCCCTTAAAATACCAGATATGGGACACCGGAGCAGCCAGAGCAATATGCCCCATACGCTCGCGGCGAACACTGGCCTTTGTAACCTCAACGCCGCAGCGGTCACACACCACGCCTTTATAACGGATTTTCTTATACTTTCCGCAGTGGCACTCCCAGTCTTTGCTGGGACCGAATATTCTCTCGCAGAAAAGGCCGTCTTTTTCCGGCTTAAGCGTACGGTAGTTGATCGTCTCCGGTTTTGTCACTTCGCCTCTGGACCATTCCAGGATCTTTTCCGGTGAAGCCAGCCCGATCTTGATCGCGTCAAATGTTAACGGTTGATATTGTTGTTCATTATTATTTGGCATAAATATGGCTCCTCCTATTCTTCCTCATTATCCAGATACTCGTCGAATCCGATTTCATCAAAGTCACTGTCATTCGGTTCTTCCTCTTCCGGTTCAACATCTTTGAGTTCATCTCCAACTAATTCCTGCTCGGTAAATCCATGGTCTCCGAAGCGCTCATTGTCATCCCGGTATCTTCTGTCTCCTTCTATAATGTGGCGCAGATCTGTCTCTCCGTAATCCACATTTTCCATAATCTTAACCTCTGTGTTGTCGTCTTTGAGAACACGGACGTCAAGAGCCAGGGACTGCAGCTCTTTGAGCAGCACCTTAAAGGACTCCGGAATGCCGGGCTCCGGAATATTCTCGCCCTTGATAATGGCCTCGTATGTCTTCACACGTCCTACCACGTCATCGGACTTCACAGTCAGAATCTCCTGCAGTGTATAAGATGCGCCGTAGGCCTCAAGAGCCCACACCTCCATCTCTCCGAAACGCTGGCCTCCGAACTGAGCTTTACCGCCCAGCGGCTGCTGTGTAACGAGGGAGTACGGACCGGTGGAACGTGCATGGATCTTATCGTCTACAAGGTGATGCAGCTTCAGATAATGCATGTGCCCGATGGTAACCGGACTGTCAAAGAACTCACCGGTGCGCCCGTCTCTTAAGCGGACTTTTCCGTCTCTTGAGAGCGGCACTCCCTTCCAGAGCTTTCTGTGCTCTCTGTTGTCGGAGAGATACTGGAGCACTTCCGGAAGCAGTTCTTCGCCATGTTTCTTTTCAAATTCATCCCACTCCAGGTTGACATAATCATTTGCCAGATCCAGAGTGTCCATAATATCAATCTCGTTCGCGCCGTCAAACACCGGTGTCGAAATATTGAATCCCAGCGCTTTCGCCGCAAGACTCAGATGAATCTCAAGCACCTGTCCGATATTCATACGGGACGGCACGCCCAGCGGGTTAAGCACGATATCCAGCGGACGTCCGTTGGGAAGGAAGGGCATATCCTCCACCGGAAGCACGCGGGATACGACACCCTTGTTTCCATGACGTCCGGCCATCTTATCGCCGACAGAAATCTTTCTCTTCTGCGCGATGTAAATGCGGACCGCCTGGTTTACACCCGGTGACAGCTCGTCGCCGTTCTCTCTTGTAAATACTTTGGCATCCACAACGATACCATATTCCCCGTGCGGTACTTTCAGAGAAGTATCTCTTACTTCCCGCGCTTTCTCGCCGAAAATCGCGCGCAGCAGTCTCTCCTCTGCAGTCAGATCCTGCTCGCCCTTCGGAGTTACTTTTCCTACAAGAATATCCCCTGCGCGGACCTCAGCGCCAATGCGGATAATGCCGCGCTCATCCAGATCTTTCAGAGCGTCGTCTCCCACACCGGGAATATCTCTTGTAATTTCCTCGTCGCCGAGTTTTGTATTTCTGGCCTCTGCCTCATATTCTTCAATATGAACAGAAGTGTATACATCATCCTGTACCAGTCTCTCGCTTAAGAGCACGGCATCCTCGTAGTTGTAGCCCTCCCATGTCATGAATCCGATCAGAGGATTCTTTCCGAGCGCCATCTCTCCGCCGGAAGTAGACGGGCCGTCCGCGATAACCTGTCCTGCCTCAACACGCTCACCTTTGTCTACGATCGGTCTCTGGTTGTAGCAGTTGCTCTGGTTGCTTCGCTGGAATTTGGTCAGCTTATAGTTTTTCTTTGTGCCGTCATCCTGTCTGATCACGATATTGGTAGACGTAGAACTCTCTACAACTCCGGCCTCCTCTGCCACAACGCAGACACCGGAGTCAACCGCTGCCTTAACTTCCATTCCCGTGCCGACAACCGGAGCCTCTGTTGTAAGAAGCGGCACAGCCTGACGCTGCATGTTTGATCCCATCAGGGCACGGTTGGCGTCATCGTTCTGCAGGAACGGGATCAGAGCCGTAGCTACAGAGAACACCATCTTCGGAGACACATCCATGTAGTCGAATTTATTTCTCTCGTATTCCTGAGTCTCCTCGCGGTAACGGCCGGATACGTTTTTATTTACAAAATGTCCCTCTTCATCCAGAGGCGTATTTGCCTGCGCCACATGGTAGTTATCTTCCTCATCCGCCGTCATGTAGACAACTTCGTCGGTTACACGCGGATTATCCGGCTCACTTTTGTCAATCTTTCTGTACGGAGCCTCGATAAATCCGTACTGGTTAATCCTTGCGTAGCATGCCAGGGAGTTGATCAGACCGATGTTCGGACCTTCCGGCGTCTCGATCGGACACATTCTTCCATAATGAGAGTAATGAACGTCTCGGACCTCGAATCCTGCACGGTCTCTTGAAAGACCGCCCGGTCCCAGGGCAGACAGACGTCTCTTGTGAGTCAGCTCTCCCAGCGGGTTGTTCTGATCCATGAACTGGGACAGCTGGGAGGAACCGAAGAACTCCTTCACCGCGGCGGTCACCGGTTTGATGTTGATCAGTGACTGAGGAGAAATGCCTTCCTGATCCTGGGTTGTCATTCTCTCTCTTACCACTCTTTCCAGTCTGGAAAGACCGATTCTGTACTGATTCTGCAGCAGTTCGCCTACCGCGCGGATACGGCGGTTGCCCAGATGATCGATATCATCATCATTTCCAATGCCGTACTCCAGATGCATGTTATAGTTAATGGACGCGAAAATGTCGTCCTTTGTAATGTGCTTCGGAATCAGGTCGTGGATATCCCGGCGGATCAGGCTCTTCATTTCCTCAATATCTCCTGCGGCCTCCTCGATAATGCCGGCCAGCACAGGATAATAAACCTGCTCTGTCACGCCGACCTCTTTCGGGTCAATGTCCACAACAGCCTGAAGATCTACCATCATGTTCGAGAGAATCTTGATATTTCTTGTCTCATCCTCTCCTTCCACCCAGAGATACGGAGCCGCGCTGTTCTGAATCGCGTCCGCGATTTCACGGGTGATCTTTGTTCCCTTCTCCGCAACTACCTCGCCTGTAACCGCGCTTACAACGTCCTCTGCCAGGATGCGTCCTCTCACGCGGTTTTTCAGCATCAGCTTCTTATTGAATTTATAACGTCCCACTTTGGCCAGATCGTAACGTCTGGGATCGAAGAACATGCTTGTAATCAGACTCTCCGCGCTGTCCACTGCAAGCGGCTCACCGGGACGGATCTTTTTGTACAGCTCTAACAGACCCTCCTGATAATTCTCAGCAGTGTCCTTTCCAAAGCTTGCCAGAATCTTCGGCTCTTCGCCGAACATCTCTATAATCTCTGCGTTTGTACCGACGCCGAGGGCACGGATCAGCACGGTAATCGGCACCTTTCTCGTACGGTCCACACGCACATAGAAAACGTCATTGGAGTCTGTCTCATACTCCAGCCATGCACCTCTGTTCGGGATGACTGTCGCCGAATAGAGCTTTTTCCCCAGCTTGTCATGGGCAATTCCATAATAGATACCCGGAGAACGCACAAGCTGGCTTACGATAACACGCTCTGCGCCGTTGATAACAAAGGTTCCTGTCTTCGTCATCAGGGGAAGATCACCCATGAAGATTTCATGTTCGTTGATCTCATCATTCTCTTTGTTGTAGAGCCTCACTCGTACCTTCAAAGGCGCAGCATAAGTCGCATCCCGTTCCTTGCACTCATCGATTGTGTACTTCACATCATCTTCACAGAGTGTGAAATCCACAAATTCCAGACTTAAATGTCCGCTGTAATCAGCGATGGGTGAAATATCGTCGAACACCTCTTTGAGTCCTTCGTCAAGAAACCACTGATAGGAATCTTTCTGAACTTCAATGAGGTTTGGCATCTCCAATACTTCTTTCTGCCTGGAATAGCTCATGCGGAAGCCTTTTCCGGTTGTGATGGGACGAATTCTGTTTTTCTCCATTGACGTTTCACTCCTCATATATTTTTTGGTGACTGTTCAGTCAAAACAATACCCGGAACGTCCGCCGGGTCAGTATAAATAAACAGTCTGATTTACGGGCACAGACAGCCCTGTGTAACTTCTTGAAATCCATAGATGAAAAGCTCTGCTCACTTCAGAGATCCTCTTTGATGGTACAGCTTTCCATAATAGAGCATTTTTTACTATACCACGAAGTTCTCCCCGTTGTCAACAAATTTTTTAACATTTTTCTTGACATTTTCGGCCATATATGATATATGGCAGTGTTCCGCCCGTAAATCAGCCCGCGGACGAAAAAGACCGCAGAAGCTTTTATCTTCTGCGGTCCGTATCATTCTCCTGAATGATTATTTCATGTTGACTTCAGCGCCCTGCTCTTCAAGTTTCGCCTTGATCTCCTCAGCCTCTGCCTTGGAAACGCCCTCTTTTACTACCTTCGGAGCGTTGTCAACAAGCTCTTTTGCTTCTTTCAGGCCAAGACCTGTGATCTCACGTACAGCCTTGATAACTTTAACCTTGGAAGAACCAGCAGATACAAGTTCTACATCAAACTCATCCTTCTCCTCAGCTGCTGCCGCGTCTCCGCCTGCTGCCGCAACTACAACGCCTGCTGCCGCAGATACGCCGAACTCTTCTTCGCAAGCTTTTACAAGCTCGTTTAACTCTAATACTGATAACTCTTTGATCGCTTCGATCATTTCAGCTGTTGTCAATTTAGCCATTTTGATATCCTCCATTTTCTTATTCTTAATTTCTTATTTTTAATTAATCTGAAAAAGTAACCGCTGATTACTCTTCTGCCGCCTCAGCCGGAGCTTCTGCTGTCTCAGCAGCTGCTTCTGCCGGTGCCTCTGCTGCTTCCTCTGCGTTTCCATCTGCCGCAGCCTCTCCGCCGCCCTGCTCTGCGATCTGCTTAATAACACGAGCAAAGTTTGTAATCGGTGACTGGATGCTTCCAAGAAGTTTGGAAAGCAGTTCTTCTCTTGACGGGATCTTGGACAGTTCTGCAAGTCCTGCCACGTCATAGACAGTTCCTTCAACAACGCCGCCCTTGAGTTCCAGTGCCGGAGCATCCTTTGCGAACTTGCACAGAATTCTTGCCGGAGCTGTCGCGTCATCTTTTGATACAGCGATTGCGCTCGGTCCTTCCAGACAGTTCTCAAGGCCTTCGAACTCAGTTCCCTCAAAAGCTCTCTTCATCATCGTGTTCTTGTATACCTTGTATACCACGCCGGCTTCTCTGAGCTGTTTACGCAGCTCTGTGTCCTGAGCAACGGTAAGTCCGCGGTAATCAACAAGCACAACTGACTGAGCGTCTTTGATCTCTTCTGCGATTGCCTCTACGATGGGCTGTTTTAATTCAACTTTTGCCACTTTCTGGTACACCTCCTTATATATTTTGCGTGTACTGCCAAAGTCTTTTACACAAAAAACCTCTGTGCCCCAAGACACAGAGGTTTGTTAATTCATACTCTCGTAATAAATCTAACTTTCCTCGGTAGGCGGATGAATCCTTACGCTTTACAGCACCTACTGTCTTCGGCAGTTGCTTATATAAAATAGCACAGTTCATTAAGTCTGTCAAGAATTTTATTCATTATTATTCCGCCGCAGAATCATTTTAGCTGTTTTCGACATATTTCCTTTAAAACGGACATCATCCACATTCACAATTGTCCAAACTCCTTGAAAAATGTATTGTTCTTCCACTTGACACATAGCGCTCACTTCCATATAACTAATGTGTGGTGTTGACTTTTAAGGAGGATTGCTTAATGGAAAAGATGTTTACAAGCAGAAGATCTGCTTCAGAAATCAGAGTTGTCAACGAACACGCTTCCTATTCCGAAGCTTTTTCCCACGGAAATGCATTTTCACGTATGACGCATAATGAATATCGCCCACCGCACAATACAATACAGATTACCGATTCTTCACTCTACGAAATCAATATAGAACTTTAAAAGGGTACTGTTGCATTCCGCTATCTGATAGCTCGTTTTGCAGCAGTACCCTTTTCTTTTTCCATTTATCCCTGTATTTATTTACGTTTGTGTGCGGGACGCTTCAATTTCACGGATATATTCATTCGTTCTATTATATATAGCCTCAAAAATCTGACTGCAGCTATATGAGTCCTTCTCAACAAACATATTAAATACGTCCGTAATCGAGTCTTTTTCCTTTTGTTTCACAGCAACCCTTATTTTCAATTTTTCATAACATCGCTTCGCATAACGTTTCAGCAGCCTCTTCGTGCAGTCATACGCCAACAGATTATACCGCAGTGTCTCCGCTTTAATCCCGTCGTCTCCCTTAGGTCCCGCGTCATTTTCTTCAGCATATACGCTTATACCCGCAGGAGTTTTCTCACCGGCATCAGCACATTCCAGGATGAGATATTCCATGACTTCTTTTCTGATACTCTGCCTTTCATCATACTTTTCCTCATTCGCCACGCCCTCTGATATGTCAAATGCCTCTCCGAAAACATCCAGATCAAATCCTAATATGGCAAATGCTGCCGTATCCGAAAATACCTCCCTGCAGATACCAATCAGCTCATTCACTATCCTGTCCAGATTATCTGCCGCTGTCACAAGAAGAAGCCTCCTGTTCTTGTCGCACTCTTCCTGGAACAGTCTCAGGTGCTTCATCTTCCTCAGACTGCTTTCATCGTCCCTTTTAATATCTTTTTTTATTTCCGCAGGGACCTTATAAATAATCTGTTCCAGTCCCGCTCCCTCCGAAGCCAGAATTTCTTTACATCCTGTAAGCAATTCATTTGCTATATGTGACGCATGATATCCGTTTACTTTACAAGTTACTCTTAGCTTTTCCGCGAGCCTCTCCGCAATATAAGCCTGGTCGTAACGACTCCTTCGCCGGACTCAAACGCCGCTTCCGCCTCTTCCGCTGTCATTCCCGGCTCAGCCTCCAGTAGCTGTACTTCCCCGGACTCTACTTTTGTTCCCGTATACCAGGAGAAATTTCTGACGCCTTTCGTATCGTTGCCGCCCAGAGAAACCGTCACCTGATTCGGCAGCATCCCGTTCTCTACACTGTAATTCGGATGAAGCTCTCCGTCGTAACTCAGAGTAACAGTGTCGCCGTCAACCACATCATCCAGGCCGTCGCTGTCTGAAGCAAATCCATTGATCATATTTACCGCAACGCCGCCGACACTGGTGAAGAAGCTGTCGCTCAGATACTCATTCAACAGCCCGTCCAGCAGACTTCTTACATCTACTCCGAATGTATCCAGTACGGTTGCCAGTGTAGGGGCGGAACTTCCCATTACCGCATTTACAGCTGTGGACCAGAGCATATTCCGCCCGAAAAGAGTATCCAGGTCAATAGTGATGGTTCCTGTCAGTTCATCTATAAACGGATAAATATCATTGTTGATAATGTCCATCACCGTTTCCTGAAGCAGAGGGCCTGCCGCCAGATTGTCCAGACTTCTCTGCACCCAGTCCGGATGCGCGGCTGTGTCATTTCCTGTGTTGTGAACCGTAAACATATACTGCAGCAGATCATAAAGGGTATGCCCTTCCTCTGACTCCAGTACTGTGTTTTTTGCTTTTACAATAATCCCGTCCAGTCTTTCTTTCAGGACGCCGTTTGCCATATACTGCTCTTCCACCTGATCAAGTACGTGTCCCACTTCTGTCTGGATATCTGAATCGCGCACTGTAAAAGTACCAAGCAGGCTGGCTGTGCCGGCCGGACTCAGATGGATTCCGTCTCCGTCCTGAAAGGCGCCGCTGGAGCTGTATGTAATATTGAGCGTTCCCAGAGAACCGCCCAGATCTACCGTCATTTCCTCCGCGAGCAGAGACGGGAGCAGCCCGAACAGCTCCGTGTACAGATCAATTCCCGCAATGTTCTGCAGAGCTGCCGGAATATCCGTAAACTGATCCAGATAACGGCCCGCGTAACGGAAGATCAGGTTTGATACAAAAATTTCCTCCGTACATGGCGTTCAGTTCATATTCCAGAACATCCACCTTTTCTGTATCGGTAATATTCCCATTCGGAGCGTCAAGCTTCGCGTTCATAGCCGCTTCCGTCACGCTCTCTGTATCAACCGTCATCTCCTCTGTTCCGTCGGCATACTTTGTCATCGTCACCATGCGGATCGGAGAGCCATAGGCTACCATTCCGCCGGTCTCCAGATCATAAATCGTATTTCCTTCTACTGTTGTATAGGAAGCGATATCATTTTCATGCATGTGTCCGGTAAAAATATACCGGATCCCGGCGTCGGCAAGCGTCTCCGCCAGCGCTTCGCTGTCCGCCACAGTATCTGTAATAAATTCTGTTTCCTGTGTTGTATTGTGGGCAAGAAGCGGATGGTGCATGCCCGCAATAATCGTTTCGCCGTTTTCCTCACATTCCTGCGCCTTTTCCAGAATCCATTCCAGAAGCTGGTCACAGATCATGCCGTCTCCTGTGCCCCGGTCTGTCTCTTCTCCGTTTACATCCTGTGTATATACCTCTGAATCAATCATCAGAAGGGCAAATCCATCGACATGGAGAATGTAGGAAAGTCCTCCCTGCGTTCCTTCCGAGTCTTTTTCATCCGCATAGTACTCAATCTGATAATTTTCCTGGTCTTCCGCAGATCCGTAACCGTAATCCGCATAGATTTCTTTGAACTGGTCCAGCGTAGTGTACAGATCTGTCCCTGACACTTTTGTGTCGTCCTGGAAGCTCATAGCACTGTAGTTGTACAGATCATGATTTCCCGGAATAACAAAAACCGCGATTCCCGCGTCTTCCAGGCGCTTCATCTGAGACGCGAAGCCCTGATGGCTGGCCAGTTCACCTTCACTGCTCAGATCGCCGGCCACCAGAAGGATGTCCGGATATTCGGCAGGATCTTTTGCAAGGAGCTGATCCACCGCGCCTTCTGTCAGCGCCTGTCCTTCTCCTCAGCCTGCACACCGGCGGAGGGCACGGCGGATACCGCCATAACCGCAGCCAGCAGCAATGCAGCCATTTTCCTGATATTTCCTTTCATTCTGTCTACCTCTCTTCTGAATCTGCTGTCAAAAAACGAAATCACTATATCAGTCAAATGTAAAAAGGAACTTATACGATACGTAAGAAAAAAAGTTAAAATTTTGAAAAATATAGCAAAAGCGGACCGCCGCATCCGCGACAGTCCGCTTTGTTATCTGATTATTTACGCAAGTTTCATCGGGTTGACCTTGACGCCCGGTCCCATTGTGGAAGTAAGGGTTACACTCTTTAAGTACTGTCCCTTAACCGCTGCCGGTCTTGCCTTGATGATTGCATCAATAAGCGTCTGGAAGTTGTCCGCTAACTGCTCCTCAGTAAAGGAAGCTTTACCGATCGGCACATGAATAATATTTGTTTTATCAAGTCTGTACTCGATCTTACCGGCTTTGATCTCGTTGATCGCTTTTGTTACATCCATTGTAACTGTTCCGGCTTTCGGGTTCGGCATAAGGCCTTTCGGTCCGAGTACACGTCCGAGACGTCCTACAACTCCCATCATGTCAGGTGTCGCGACAACTACGTCAAAGTCAAGCCATCCCTCATTCTGGATCTTCGGAATCATCTCATCTCCGCCTACAAAGTCAGCTCCTGCCGCCTTTGCTTCCTCAGCCTTTGCGTCCTTCGCAAATACAAGGATACGCACTTTCTTACCTGTCCCGTGCGGAAGTACAACCGCGCCACGGATCTGCTGGTCTGCGTGACGTCCGTCACATCCTGTTCT
>DXIU01000026.1 GCA_019112765.1 Candidatus Mediterraneibacter norwichensis
TATATATTTATATATTTTTCCCCGGATTTTCCCGGAAATACAAAGACCTGATCACAGAGAGCGCATCTTCCCGGGATATGCGCCCTCCGCGATCAGGTCTTGCTTAACTGAATAATAACAAACCTGCGGACTAGCTCTGCTGTTCGTCCAGTATTCTTTTTATGTGTATTAACAGATACAGTTCTTCATCAATACTTAATTTATATCCGTACTGCTTCCTGATAAACTGATCAACTTTTTCCACACCGGTGTATGCCCGCCTGTTCTGGGCTACCATTGCCCGGTAAATCTCTTCCATGCTGTCCTGATAAACTTCCCCGTCCATAACCCTGGCGGAGAAAAATTTCAAATGCGTCAGAAATCTCTGGTATGATACCGAATCCTCATTAAATTCTATCTTAAAATGCATTTTGACAATCTTGATGATAGCATTCATCAGCCCGGTAATCTTCTGCACATCCGACACTTCATTTGTCTCAAACTCGGAAGAAATAATATGCATGGCAATAAAGGCGGCTTCATCATCTCCGAGATCAATCCCTGTCATATTTTCTATCCATCCGATCGCCTTCTGTCCCAGTTTGTATTCCTGGGGATAAAACTTTCTGATCTCATGACGCATCATGTTTTTCAGACTGATTCCGCTCTGGTATCGTTCCACAGCAGAATTAATATGGTCGGTCAGGGTTACATAAAGCGCATCCCGGATCTTCAGACCGGCTTCCCGGGCAGATGCCACAACTTTTCCGGCAATTTCCAGATATTTTTCCGAAATTTCTCTTATCACTTCCTGCAGCCGGTAATTATCTTCCCTGCTTTTCAGACAGTATATTTTTTCCACAAGGGATTTATCAAGTTCCTCTCCCTTTTTCTTTTTAAATCCGATTCCTGCCCCGGTAATAATAATTTCCTGCCCATGCGGATCCGTCGATACCACTGCATTTGTATTCAGAACTCTGAGAATTTTCACCTGCTCCTGCCTCCCCGGTAAGCAATGGAATTCAGTACGGCTTTTCTGCAAAATAAAAAACTGTCTACAATACCCTCCATTCAGTATTATAAACAGTCTTGCTTACCCTTACGTAATAACAAACTTGATTTACATATACATACTACCAGTTCACATTTCATTTGTCTACTGTAAATTTGTTTTTCATCATAAATAATAATTTCATCCTCTCTTTTTTGTGCAAAATTACCTTTGAAAAATTCTGCAGATCTGTCTATGATTATATTCTGTAACGTGTAGCATTCACTGCGTAAATCCAGTTGAACGCTGCACGTTTTTTATGTTGTCTGAAAGGAGAAAATCAATGCCAAAAAACAAAACACAGGGAATTATTTTTGGAATTATCATGTCCTACGCCATGGCGTTCTTCTGGAATATGTTTGCCGCGGCTCCTTTTACACACTGGATCTGCGGAAAAATATTCCGCCGAACATGATTCTTCCGCTCCGGCAGATCTTCTGTCGGAGCCTTTTATCTTTTTAACGGCTCTCTGAATTCTTTCTCTCAGAGCTTCTTTACAAACAATGCCCGGATCGCGTTCAGAACGGCCAGAATCATAACGCCTACATCGGCAAAGATGGCCAGCCACATGTCCGCAAATCCCAGCGCTCCCAGAGCAAGACAGATCAGTTTGATACCGATTGCGAAAACAATGTTCTGATAAACGATCCGCAGACATTTTCTGGAAATCTTGATCGCTTTGGCAATCTGCAGAGGATCGTCATCCATAAGGACTACATCAGCCGCTTCAATCGCCGCATCGGAACCCATAGCTCCCATGGCGATTCCGATATCCGCACGGCCCAGAACAGGCGCGTCATTGATGCCGTCGCCTACAAAGGCAAGCTTCGCATTCTCCGGTTTCCTGCGGATCAGCTCTTCCACCTTTTCCACCTTATCTGCCGGGAGAAGTTCGCTGTACACTTCGTCCAGTCCCAGAGTCTCTGCCACCTGATCAGCCACCTTCGCCGCATCGCCGGTAAGCATGACCGTTCTGCGGACCCCGGCCTTTTTCAGCTGACGGACAGCCTCTCCGGAATGCGGCTTGATTACATCTGAGATTACAATATGCCCCGCATATTTTCCATCAATCGCCATATGGATAATCGTTCCCACGGAATGGCAGCCGATATACGGAATGCCAAGATAACGCATCAGTTTATCATTTCCCGCAGCGACCTCTGTCCCGTCTACTTTCGCGATCACGCCGTTTCCGCTGATCTCTCTGATATCAGATACCCGGGACCGGTCAATCTCTTTCCCGTATGCCTTCTGAAGGCTCCTGCTGATAGGATGGGAGGACGCGCTCTCGGCAAGCGCCGCATATTCCACCAGTTTTTCGTCTTCCAGTTCATTGTGATGGATTCCGTTGACTTCGAAAACGCCCTGGGTCAGTGTGCCGGTCTTATCGAATACGACAATCTTTGTCTGAGACAGAGTCTCCAGATAATTGGAACCTTTTACCAGAACTCCTGCCTTGCTGGCTCCTCCGATCCCTGCAAAGAAACTCAGCGGAATACTGATCACAAGGGCACACGGACAGCTGATTACAAGGAAAGTAAGAGCCCGGTAAATCCAGGTCCCCCACTCCGGCGCCATACCCAGGCCCAGCATCCGCACCAAAGGCGGAAGAAATGCCAGCGCCAGCGCAGCGCAGCATACAGCCGGCGTATAGACTCTTGCGAATCTGGATATAAACGCCTCGGAACGGGACTTGCGGGAACTTGCGTTCTCCACAAGATCCAGGATCTTTGAAACTGTAGATTCTCCGAATTCCTTCGTTGTCCGGATCTTCAGCACACCTGTCATATTGATGCAGCCGCTGATAATCTCGTCTCCTGTCCCGGCGTCCCTGGGCAGGCTCTCGCCGGTCAGAGCGCTGGTATTCAGACTGGAACGCCCCTCGGTGATCACGCCGTCAATGGGCACCTTTTCTCCCGGCTGAACGACAATGATACTTCCGATCTCCACTTCATCCGGATCTGCCTTCTCCAGTTTCCCGTCTTTTTCTATATTTGCGTAATCCGGGCGGATATCCATCAGTTCGCTGATATTGCGGCGGCTTTTTCCGACGGCATAGCTCTGGAACAGCTCGCCGATCTGATAAAACAGCATAACTGCAACCGCTTCTGTATAATCCCCGCTCTGATCATAGACAGCAAGGGCGATTGCGCCGACCGTAGCTACGGCCATTAAAAAATTCTCATCAAAAACCTGTCTGTTCTTAATTCCCTTCAGCGCCTTCAGCAGAATATCATAGCCAATCACCAGATATGGCACCAGATACAGAAGGAATCTTACAATTCCTGTAACCGGGACAAAATTCAGCCCGATCAGAAGAACCGCGGAAATAAGAATACGGATTAACATTTTTTTCTGTTTTTTATTCACAGCAGATTCACCTCACATTCCCGGCATTCACCGCATACTTTACCGCTATGCCGGAGCTGAATACCGTAATTCTTTCACAGAAAAACACCCTCCACTATTCATCTGTTCAGGGGTGTTTTTCTGTGCGTTTATAAGCAGGCGGATATTCGAAGTCCGCCCGCTGCCTGATCCGGTTAAATATAAATTTCACAGTCGTCCTCAACTTTTTTACAGTTTTTCAGAACCTCTTTCATTACATCTTTCGGATTCTGTCCGTCCTCAAACTCTACATTCATCTTCAGCATCATAAAGTTTACACTGGCATCTTTAACACCTGCCGTACGTTTTGCGGCATCCTCCATTTTATTTGCGCAGTTCGCGCAGTCCACTTCGATCTTATAAGATTTTTTCATATCGTTTCTGTCCTTTCCCTTTCCTGTTCCTTTTATTGATTAAACATATGTTTAACCGTTGACTACATAATATACTTTCCGCTTTTTCCCGGTCAAGCGGTTTTCTTCATCTTCTGCCGAACAGGTAAAAAGTATTTCCATTTGGACAAAATATTCCTCTGAAGTATATTTATGGTATGTAAAACGTATAACATTTCTCTTTACAACATTTTCCAAATAAATTAGGGTATATGATACAATAGAGGACAAAGGAGGGCTTTTGTAATGAAAAAAGACAATTTGCCGCACAACCATCATCAGATATTTGAAAATAAATCCGAAGCGATTCCCAAAACCAGAGATTTTCAGACAGTAGCTGACATTTTCAAACAGCTCGGAGACGGCAGCCGGATCCGCATATTCTGGATTCTCTGTCACTGTGAAGAATGTGTTATTAACCTTTCTTCTCTGGTGGATATGAGCAGTCCTGCCGTCTCCCATCATCTGCGGCAGCTGAAAATTGCCGGTCTGATTGTCAGCCGGCGGCACGGGAAAGAAGTCTATTATAAAGCTGCGGATACGGAACAGGCACAGCTGCTGCATCATATAATTGAACAGATGATCCGGATTGCCTGCCCGTCAGATGAAGAAGAAACCGGCCGCTCCTCCGGCATGTCCCGGCAGGAAGAACTGATCTGTACCATACACGACCAGCTCACCAGACATCTGGACAGGCGTTATACAATTGAAGAGCTGTCCAGACAGTATCTGATCAATACCGCTTCCTTAAAAAAGACCTTCAAGGAAGTCTACGGTCTGCCCATTGCCGCCTATATGAAAGAATACCGGATACAGAAGGCAATGGAACTGCTGGAAAAAACCGATGAAAGTATTTCCGTAATCGCCGCAAAAGTAGGGTATGAAACCCAGGGGAAATTTACAAATGCATTTAAAGACCGCGTACAGATGACTCCCAGCTGCTACCGGAAACAGTGCCGTACAAAGCAGAGCCCGCAGCCGGGCAGACCGGGAAACAGTCCCGGAAGCCGGGCAGACTGACAGAAAAATCCGCATAGAAAAAAGTCCGGATACCCGGACTTTTTTCTGTCTCTTTTTTTCTCCATGTGTCATCCAGCCTCTTCCTCTGGTAATCGCTATTCTGTGCGAAGCGCTGTTACCGGATCGCTCTTTGCCGCCTTTCTGGACGGAATCAGCCCTCCGACCAGAGTCAGCAGCACACTGAGAAGAATCAGAACAACTGCAGGCACAACCGGAAGTGCGGCGCTGATATCTGTAGTTCCCGCCAGATGATGAATCAGCATATTCCCCGGAATCAGAATCAGCAGCGTCAGTCCGATACCGATCAGTCCGGCGCACAGCCCGATAATAAATGTCTCCGCGTTAAACACCTGGGATATATTATGCTTTGATGCCCCGATAGCCCGCAGAATACCGATCTCCTTTTTCCGTTCCAGTACACTGATATAGGTAATGACTCCGATCATAATTGAAGACACAATCAGAGAAATCGCCACAAACGCAATCAGAACATAACTGATTATATCCACAATTTCCGTCACGGAAGACATCAGAGAACCTACAACATCCGTATAGGTAATCACCTGTTCTTCCTTTCCTTCACTTTCCATCCGGCTGTTATAATCATCCAGGATCCGAACAACTTCTTCCTTGCTCTCAAAGTCCTTCGGATAAATATCAATGCCGCCTGGCTCCGCAAAGTTAATATAGCCCAGTGTCCTCAGATTGTTTTCATATGTGGCGTTCTGTCCGGAGTCCATGGACGTCATAAGTTCCGCCAGTTCTTCCCCGCTCATATTCATCTGAAAAGCGGCGGCAAAAGCATCAGCATCCATATTCACAGCGTTCTGAAGGCTGTCTCCTACCTGCCCCATGGCCTGCTGCATCGCTGTCTCCATGCCGGCAGAAAGCTGATTCATGGCCTGCTGCATGGCGGATGAGATCTGTTCTTCCAGTGCGTCTCTCATCTGCGTGCCAAAGGATGACAGGGCGCTGCCCATATATCCTTCCACAGCTTCGGATATCTGACTCTCCAGCCGGCTGGTATCCACCGCTCCCTGCAGCCCCTCTGTCAGAATCTGCCGGGCCTGGTCCGTATTCAGATATGCCATAAAATACTGCCCCATTTTACCGGGATCGGGTGCTCCCGAAGACTGGGCATATGCCTGATATCCTGCCGCCAGCTCCGACGCCAGAGACTGCAGCTGCTCCCCTGAAACTGTAAAATCCGCGCCTGCCAGGATCTCCGATCCCCACTGTTCCAGAATCGCCTGTGCTTCTGCCGTTCCCAGGTATTCTGTCAGATACACGCTGAACTGTTCCGGATCCTGGTAGGCATCTTCGTATCCCATCTTCTGCACGTATTCCCCATATCCTGCAAGGATATCCTGAAACAGCTGCCGGATCTGGTCGGAAGAGATCTCCATGCCGCCTCCGGACTGGATAATCTCCTGAATATTCCGGGAAAGGATCTCCTGCCCTTCCGGAGTCTGCATAAAGGCCGCAAAAGCGTCTCCCAGTCCGGAATAATCTGCCTCCGGATGTTCTTCTGCATATTCCTGATACCCGGCAAGCAGACCTGATGCCATATCTCCGAATGCTTCTGAGGATATGGATATATCCAGATCTCCCATGATATTGCCAAGATTCAGAGTTCCCATATCCGGAAGCGTCAGATCAATACCACTTAAATCTACAGCGCCGGAAAGATCCAGGGAATCACCCGCCTGGCCAAAAGCAGAGGAAAAGTCAAACGCCCCCGCCATTCCTTCCGACAGAGAGCTCTCATCAAAGCCAAAAGCTTCCGTAAGCGCCTCTTCATCCACTGTAATCAGGGAGTCCATATCAAAATTGCTTTCACCGCTTTCTTCTCCGAAAGGTTCTCCGGTAAAAACGTTCATATCCGGGCTGGCAAGCTGCTGCCTGACAATTTCACTCTCTGCCGCCTCCTGCGCCACATGTGTAGTCAGGGAAGCCGGATATCCGATTCCGGAAGAAAGCACCAGGCCGTTTGCATCCGCCGTCGGCTGTACCACACCGACGATGGTTATATCTTCTCCCGAATTCACCAGGTTTTTCATATAGGCGCTGTCCTGGGTTTTATCTCTCCAGACATGATACTGGCTGTCATATTCATAACAGTCAGAAGGATTTACCAGCTTAAATGTAATCCCCAGGAAATCTTCGTAATCATAGGAGCCTATATTTTCCGGTATATCCACATTTTCCTCATCAATAAACTGCTGTATCATCTCATCCAGCTCCGCAGAATCTCTGAGGCCAAGTGTATACAGCATAAAATCGCTGATTCCGCCTCTGGAAGTAAGGACAACCACGCACTCATTATAATTCTCCGGCCAGCGGCCTGCTTTTACATCGTACTGCCCCTGATACAGATTTTCGTTTTGCGGCATCTCATAGAACACATCCGTGCTCATCATCATGGACATAATGCTGTTTGATGCTGATTCCGAACCCAGACCAAGAGCCTCAAAAGAAGTGTCCGGATGAACCTGCCGCACATTATCTGCATCCTGCCGGTAAATATGAGGCGACGTATCATAAGTATATTCCACAGCATTCGTATATTCCCCGATTCCGCTGTCCGGGCTGTCCAGAAATTTCTTCAGGGAGGCAAGGTCATTGGAATCCATTGTGGAGAACATACTGGTCAGCATCTGCGCCACTTCTACTTCCCCGGTCTCCCCGTCTTCCTGCGTTCCGCCTGCACTTTCCGCCATCATGGAGGTCAGATCCAGTCCTGTGCTCTGAATCTGAAGAGGATATTCCGCCATTGTCTCTTCTTCAATAGACTTGATATAGTCATTTACCCCGGTAGACAGGGACAGTATCAGCGCGATCCCGATAATACCGATGGAACCTGCAAAAGAGGTCAGAAGTGTCCTCGCCTTTTTTGTTTTCAGATTATTAAAGCTCAGAGACAGGGCCGTCAGAAACGACATGGACGCCTTTCCCATATTTCTGTGTCCCGGCTCTTCCATCTGCTCTTCGTCAACTTCAAAAGGATCTGTATCTGAACGGATTCTGCCGTCTCTTAAATTTACAATCCTTGTCGCGTACTTTTCCGCAAGTTCCGGATTGTGAGTTACCATAACGACCAGCCGG
>DXIU01000002.1 GCA_019112765.1 Candidatus Mediterraneibacter norwichensis
CGGGGATGGTGATTGAGAGCCGTAAAGCGGCGCCGGCACTTAGAGCGCGTCTTTTGCGCTCTTATGTACCGCTGCGCCGCGATCCGAGCGAAAGCGTGCTCTCCGGCACCATCCCCGGACTCCCCGGCGGAAGCTTTCTCCACCCACAAATTCAAATTGAATTCTGCCCTTCAAAGAATGTGACATCAGAAGCGCAGATATAACTGTCCCCGATGTCGTGAAGAAGGATCAGGTTCAGGTTCCCGTTCAGATTTTTTTTGTCCAGGCGGATTGCTTCAGTCAGTTCGGAGACGGAAAGACCGCAGGAGGAGGGAAGCCCGTAAATATCAAGCGCTTTTTTGATTTTTTCTGCACAGCCCTTTGCGGTCAGTCCTTTGTCTTCTGCCATTTTTGTAATCTGATACATACCGATGCCAACCGCCTCGCCGTGGCTTTCTCTTTCATAATGATAATACTGCTCGATCGTGTGAGCCAGTGTATGCCCGAAATTCAGAAGCATCCGTTCTCCGGTATCGAACTGATCTGCCTCAACGACAATCCTCTTGATGTCCACGCAGCGCGCGATGATAGAAGGCAGTTCGTCTTTCAGGTCGCCAAACGAACTGTGACTGCAGAGAGTGTCAAAAAGAGAGACATCTTTGATACATCCGTATTTAATTACTTCTCCCATGCCGTCATTAATGAAATGGGGAGGCAGAGTATCCAGAACCACTGGGTCGATCAGAACCATTTTCGGCTGGAAAAAGGCGCCTACCAGATTTTTCCCCTGAGGAAGATCAACGGCCACTTTTCCGCCTACGGAAGAGTCTACCTGGGCAAGAAGAGAAGTAGGAATCTGTACCAGAGATATGCCGCGCAGATAGCTGGCTGCGGCAAATCCTGCCAGATCTCCGATGACACCTCCGCCAAGAGCGATAATCAGATCACTTCTGGAAAGCTTTGCTTCGAGAAGGGCAGAGTAAATCCGGGGCAGAGACTGAAAGCTTTTGGTTGGTTCCCCGTGGGGCAGGACAAGAGTATGGCATTCATATTCTTTCAGAGAAGAAAGAACTGTTTCCCCATAAAGTGGAAATACATGGTCATCCGATACGATCATAATCCGTTTGCCGTGAAAAACCTGAGGAAGGTATTCTCCGCATTTTGACAGAATTCCATTTTCAATATAAATCGGATAAGAATTTTCACCTAAATTAACTGATAATTTCATGAATTGTTTCTCCTTTTTGGGAAAAGGGGTCAGACCCCTTTCTGTAGAATTTTTCCTGTAATCTGTACAATTCCGTTTATTTGTCTGAAGGTTCTCTTGGCCAGAGACCGGCGAACAGTTATCTGTGACTCTGCCGGATCTTTGCGCCCGATAATCGTCATTTCTGAGAGCTGTATGCATATACGGCATAAATAATCAGGCATCTGATCTTGACAAGACTTTATGAGGGCGGTATATTTTTTCTGTTGCGTATGGCTATAATGCAATAATCATATATTTTCCTCCGGATGTCCAGACTATGTGTATAACAGATACAAATTGTTTTCAGCTTCACACTGTAAAATTTTATCTGTTTAAAGTGTGAAAACAATATGTATCATAAATCATTGGCAGAGGAATGTCAATATTTCAGGAAGGAATCAACAGATTTATGAAGATTATCAGACAGATTGGAATTATATTTGCTATCTGCTGGTTCAGCGCGGTAATTGAGAGTATTCTTCCCTTTTCGTTTCCGGCAAGTGTAACGGGAATGATACTCCTTTTTATCTGCCTGGCAGCGGGAATTCTGAAGATTGAACATGTGCAGGAAAAAGCCGGTTTTCTTTTGGAAAACATGGCGTTTTTCTTCATTCCTGCAGGCGTCAGTATTATCAACTATTTTGGAATACTGAAGCATTCGGCGGTGCAGATTGTGATTATCTGTATCATTTCTACAATTATTACTTTTACAGTTACGGCATACAGTGTGATGCTGACTGTCAGGTGGATGAACAGGAGGAAACAGCATGAGTGAACTGACAGCATCTCCTTATTTCGGAGTCGCATTGAGTGTAATCGCTTTTGCAATCGGGGTAAAACTTCAGCAGAAATTGAAAACACCAGTGTGTAACCCGCTTATTATTGCCATCCTCCTTGTGGTGGGAGTTCTCCTTATATTTAAAATTCCCTATGAATCTTACTATGAAGGCGGCAGGGTAATCGATATGTTTCTGGCACCGGCTACAGCCTGCCTTGCAGTGGCGATATACAGCAAATTAAAAATACTGAAGGAATACTGGCTGCCTATTCTGGCAGGCTGTACTGCCGGGTCTGCCGCGTCTATGGCAAGCGTATACGGGCTGTGCCGTCTGTTCGGACTTGATGAAAGTCTGACCATATCACTGATTCCAAAGTCCGTAACGACACCTATTGCAGTGAGTGTGGCGGAGCCGAACGGAGGTGTTGTGCCGGTAACCGTTGTGGCGGTGATTTTTACCGGAATCCTGGGCGGTATATTTGCCCCGCTTCTGATTCGTCTGCTGCGGGTAAAGGATCCTGTGGCGGCAGGTCTGGCCATTGGCGCGTCAAGCCATGCAGTAGGTACGTCAAAAGCGGTGGAGCTGGGAGAAACAGAAGGGGCCATGAGCGGCCTTGCCATTGGAATCTGCGGAATTATTACCGTGCTCTTTTCTATGTTTATATTCTGATTTTATTTTCCGACGGGTTTTCGCTGCAGGTATATAGGTGTATACTTGTAAATAAATACGCAGAACAGAAAAACAATGCCGGATCAGAGGAGGGAAGAATGTGAAAAAGGATGCGGGCTACACATTAAAACGGGCACACAGACTGCCGGTTATTCTCATAGGAGAAGGACTTCTGACAGGCGCGGCGGCCGGCCTTATCGTGCTGCTGTACCGGATCGCTCTTACATATGCCGGCCGGTGGCTGAATAATATTGTACAGTTCATTGAAGGCAGTGCGTTAAAGACAGCCGGCTGGTTTCTGGTGCTTTTTCTGCTTGCTCTTCTTACGGGAAAACTGGTAAAGTGGGAGCCCATGATTTCGGGAAGCGGCATTCCCCAGGTGGAAGGAGAGATTCTGGGGAAGCTGAGTCAGAACTGGAAAAAGGTGCTTCCGGCCAAATTTGCAGGAGGGTTTCTGTGCCTGCTGGGCGGTCTGTCTCTGGGGAGAGAGGGCCCTTCCATTCAGCTGGGCGCCATGACAGGCCAGGGAATTTCCCGTCTGCTGAACCGGGGGAAGACCGAGGAAAAGTACATTATGACATGCGGGGCCAGCGCTGGTCTGGCAGCAGCCTTTCATGCACCCCTGGCGGGAATGATGTTTGCTCTGGAGGAAATTCACAAAGGATTTTCTGTGACTCTGCTGGTATCGGTTATGACGGCGTCTGTGACGGCGGACTATATTTCGTCGTATATTATCGGCCTGGATCCGGTGTTCCAGTTCCGACTGGAACATGTGCTGCCTCAGAATTATTACTGGCTGCTGGTTGTGCTGGGGGTTGTGCTTGGCGTTTTCGGAGCTCTGTATAATAAGGGAATGTTGAAGGCTCAGGAACTGTATAAGAAGTGGAAGTGGCTGAATGAAACAAAGCGTCTGGTAATTGCATTTATGGCAGCAGGTGTAATGGCGGTTCTGATGCCTTCAGTTCTGGGCAGCGGCGGAGATCTTATCGTATCTCTGACAAATGGCGAAATGGTACTGTCTGTGGTCATCGTTACCTTTGCAGTGAAATTTCTGTTTTCTGCGGTAAGCTTCGGCTCCGGTGCGCCGGGAGGAATTTTCTTCCCCCTTCTTATTCTGGGAGCTCTCCTTGGCGGGGCGTTTTCCATGGTATGTGTGGAATTTCTCGGGCTGGATCCGGTGTATATAAATAATTTTGTCCTTCTTGCCATGGCAGGATATTTTACAGCGATTGTGAGAGCGCCGATTACCGGGATTATTCTTCTGTTTGAAATGTCCGGATCTGTCAGCCAGATGCTTTCTCTGGCCATCGTATCTGTAGCGGCCTATATTACTGCCACTCTGCTGAGATCCGAACCGATTTATGACAGCCTTCTTGCAGGAATTCTGGAAGGAAAAGAGAAAAATAACGGACAGACAGCTCCGGGACGGCAGAAGGTCCTGAATGAATTTGTCATTATGAGCGGCTCTGTTTTAGAGGGACGTACAGTGATGGAAATACACTGGCCCGGAAACTGCCTGCTGGTCGCTCTGGAACGGGGCGGAAAAGAACGGATTCCGAAAGGGAAAACCCGGCTTGAGGCAGGTGACCGGCTGACGGTTATGACAGATGAGAGGGATGCCGGATATGTACATGACAAATTAGAAAACTTATGTTATACTTCAATTTAGAATTGACAGAAACCAAAGGAGCCATACAATTATGAAAAGAGTATTGTTAAAGCTGAGCGGCGAGGCGCTGGCAGGAGATAAGAAGACCGGATTTGACGAGGCTACCTGTATCGGTGTCGCAAAGCAGGTCAGGCAGCTGACGGATGCCGGAATTCAGGTCGCGATTGTAACCGGAGGAGGAAACTTCTGGCGGGGACGCACCAGCGAGACGATTGACCGGACGAAGGCAGATCAAATCGGGATGCTGGCGACAGTGATGAACTGTATTTATGTCTCCGACATTTTCCGGTATGAAGGAATGAAGACAGAAGTATTTACTCCCTTTGTATGCGGGTCATTTACCTCTCTGTTTTCCAAGGACGCTGCTGTAGAGGCACTGGAAGCGGGAAAGGTGATTTTCTTTGCCGGAGGAACCGGACATCCGTATTTTTCCACAGATACAGGAGCTGTTCTGCGCGCCATAGAGATCGAGGCAGACGCCATGCTTCTGGCAAAAGCCATTGACGGAATATATGACAGCGATCCGAAGGTAAATCCGGAGGCAGTCAAGTACGATGAAGTGTCCATTCAGGAAGTGATAGACAAGAAACTCGCGGCAGTGGATCTGACAGCGTCAATTCTCTGCCTTGAGAATAAAATGCCCATGCTCGTGTTCGGACTGAATGAAGAAAACAGCATTGTGGAGACTATGAGCGGAAATTTCACGGGAACAAAAGTAACAGTGTAGGAGGATTTTACCATGAATGAAAGACTGACAACATATGACAGTAAAATGACAAAGACACTCAATAATCTGGATGCCGAGCTGGCAACAATCCGTGCAGGACGCGCAAATCCCCATGTGCTGGACAAGCTGACGGTGGATTACTACGGGGTTCCTACTCCGATTCAGCAGGCAGCAAATGTATCTGTGCCGGAGGCACGCATGATTCAGATTCAGCCCTGGGAGAAGAGTATGTTAAAAGCTATAGAAAAGGCAATTCTTACCTCAGATATCGGCATTAATCCTACGAATGACGGCTCAAGCATCCGTCTTGTATTTCCGGAACTGACGGAGGAACGCAGAAAAGAACTGGCAAAAGATGTAAAGAAAAAAGGAGAAGGAGCAAAAGTTGCAGTGCGCAATATCCGCAGAGACGGTAATGTAGCCTTCAAAAAACTGAAAGGGACAGAGGTCTCCGAGGATGAGATTAAAGATCTGGAGGACGAACTTCAGAAACTGACAGATAAATATGTAGAAAAGATTGATAAGATGGTCGAGACAAAATCAAAAGAGATCATGACGGTGTAAAACGGAACTTATACAGAAGGGGGCTTTCAAATCAGGGCTCCCTTTTGCATGGATATTTTATGGACAGAGTTTAAATGGACGGAGCGGATACATGTCCGGGCAATTCCAGGTATCTGCTTTATGAATAGGGGAAGGAATCATGAAAGTACCGCAGCATATTGCGATTATTTTAGATGGAAACGGACGCTGGGCCAAAGCCAAGGGAATGCCGAGAAATTACGGCCACGCCCAGGGCAGCAAAAATGTGGAGAGAATCTGTGAGGAGGCCTGGCGTATGGGCATCAAGTACCTTACTGTATATGCCTTTTCCACAGAGAACTGGAGCAGGCCGGAAAGCGAAGTTGCAGCGCTGATGAAGCTGCTGCGCAATTATATGAAGACCTGTCTGAAGACAGCGGAAAAGAATGATATGAAGATCCGCGTGATCGGTGACATTGATCCGCTGGATGATGATATAAAGAGGCGGATCCGTGAACTGGAGGAGGCAACCGTAGATAACGGCGGCCTGAATTTTACTATAGCGCTTAATTACGGAAGCAGAGACGAGATTGTCCGTGCTTCCAGAAAAATGGCAGAAGACTGCGCGGAAGGCAGACTGGATCCGGAAAGTATTGATGAGACAGTGTTTGAGTCCTATCTTGATACCCACGGCATTCCGGATCCGGATCTGATGATCCGTACAAGCGGTGAACAGAGACTTTCTAATTATCTGCTCTGGCAGCTTGCATATTCCGAGTTTTACTTTAC
Organism: Candidatus Mediterraneibacter norwichensis; assembly: GCA_019112765.1. Taxonomy (GTDB): domain Bacteria; phylum Bacillota; class Clostridia; order Lachnospirales; family Lachnospiraceae; genus Mediterraneibacter; species Mediterraneibacter norwichensis. The sequence continues at coordinate 6,384 of DXIU01000002.1, forward strand.
TGACGTGCCATGGCCTGATTTTACAAAAGAAGAGCTTGAAAAAGCAGTGGAAGAGTATAATCACAGACACAGACGTTTCGGTGGTGTAGAGGAGGGACAGGCTGATGTTTAAAACGCGGTTGTTAAGCGGAATTCTGCTGGTAATCATAGCACTGGTCACAGTAATTACAGGAGGAGAGCTTCTGTTTTTCGTTCTGCTTGCCGTAAGTCTGATCGGAATGGCAGAACTTTATAAAGTATTCGGAATCGAAAAAAAACCGTCGGGCATAGCCGGCTATATTGCCGCGACTGTCTATTACGGGCTTCTGTATTTTGAATCCAGTCTGCCGGGAGAGAAGCTGAACTGGTTTATGATGCTGTTTATGGTGTATCTGATCTGTCAGATGGCAATTCTTGTATTTGCTTATCCCAAATATAATACACAGCAGATAATGGCTGCGTTTTTCGGAATGTTCTATGTCGCTGTAATGCTGTCCTATATTTATCAGACACGGATTCTTCCCGACGGTATCTTTACGGTATGGCTTGTATTTGTCTGCTCCTGGGGATGTGATACATGTGCATACTGCGTGGGAATGCTGATCGGAAAGCACAAGATGGCACCCATATTAAGCCCGAAAAAATCTGTGGAAGGCGGGATCGGAGGGATTCTGGGAGCAGCTCTGATCGGTGTGCTCTATGGTCTGGCAATTAATTACTGGGGAAATGCAGGGGCGGATGTTTTGTCCTATGCAATAATCGGAGCGGCAGGCGGAGCGATTTCCCAGATCGGAGATCTGGCTGCATCGGCAATTAAGCGGTATCATAATATCAAAGATTACGGAAAACTGATTCCCGGACACGGAGGAATCCTGGATCGTTTTGACAGTGTGATTTTTACAGCTCCGATTATTTATTATCTTGCCATCATGCTCTGATACACATCTATGTCATATGGAGGCAAACAGAAGCGTGATATCAGCGGCGGATCAGCAGAAAATGTAGTGAAGCGGGCTGCCGGATTCCGTTTTTTAAGAAGAAGGGCGTATTTATGAAGAAAATTGGAATTCTGGGATCTACGGGCTCTATCGGAACCCAGACTCTGGAAATTGTAAGAACAAATAAAGATATTGAAGTGACGGCTCTGGCCGCCGGGAGTAATATCCGGCTTCTGGAGCAGCAGATCCGGGAGTTCCGGCCGGCTCTTGCAGCTGTATGGGATCCGGACAGAGCAGCACAGCTAAGAGAAAATGTGCGGGATCTGGATGTGAAAATATTTTCCGGTATGGACGGTCTGCTTGAAGCAGCGTCAGAACCCGCTTCGGAGATTCTCGTAACTGCGGTTGTCGGAATGATTGGCATACTTCCTACTATTGAGGCAATTAATGCGGGAAAGGATATTGCCCTGGCGAATAAGGAAACCCTGGTTACAGCGGGACACATTATCATGCCCCTTGCCCGGAAAAGGCAGGTGAAAATTCTGCCTGTGGACAGTGAGCACAGCGCTATTTTTCAGTCCCTTCAGGGAGGACAGAAGAAAAGCCTTCATAAAATTCTTCTGACCGCTTCCGGCGGTCCGTTCCGGGGACAGAAGAAGGAAGATCTGGAAAATATTCAGGTGGAAGATGCTCTGAAACACCCGAACTGGGAAATGGGAAGAAAGATTACCATTGATTCTTCCACCATGGTAAATAAGGGTCTGGAAGTTATTGAGGCAAAGTGGCTCTTCAGTGTTACTGTGGATCAGATACAGGTAGTGGTCCAGCCACAGAGCATTATCCATTCAATGGTAGAATACGAAGACGGAGCGGTGATAGCGCAGCTGGGCACACCGGATATGAAACTTCCCATACAGTATGCGCTGTACTATCCGGAACGCAGATTCCTGCCGGGGGACAGGCTGGATTTCGGCACTCTCTCTGAGATTACATTTGAGCGTCCGGATATGGAAACATTTTATGGCCTGAAGCTGGCTTATGAGGCGGGGCGCAGAGGGGGAAGCCTCCCCACAGTTTTCAATGCGGCAAATGAGCGGGCGGTAGCCATGTTCCTGGACAGGAGGATCCGCTATCTTCAGATTCCGGAGATCATTCAGGCATGTATGGAACAGCACAGGAATATTTCAGAGCCGACAGTGGAAGAGATACTAAAGACCGAACAGGAAACATATGAATTTATAAAAAGCAGGTGGTAGCATATGGGTATAGTCATTGCAATTATATTATTCAGCCTGATTATCATATTCCATGAACTGGGACATTTTACTCTGGCTAAAATAAATAAAATCCGCGTGGATGAATTCTCTCTGGGTCTGGGACCGACTCTGATCGGGAAAAAAATCGGCGGCACGTTTTTCTGCCTTAAGCTGCTCCCGTTCGGCGGCGCATGTATGATGGGTGAAGATGATGCGGACGATATGTCAGAGGGCAGCTTTAACAGCAAATCTGTGTGGGCCAGAATGTCTGTCATTGCGGCAGGTCCTGTTTTCAATCTGATTCTGGCATGGATTCTGTGCTCCATTATGGTAGGATGGATCGGATACAGTTCAGCCACGGTTACAGATGTATCCGAGGGGTACTCGGCAGCGGAAGAAGGAGTTCAGGCCGGAGATGTAATCAAGGAGATTAATGGCAGAAATATTCATATCTGGAATGATATCAGTCTGTACAATCTGACGCACCCGGATGAAACATCTCTGGAAGTGGTGCTGGACCGTGACGGAGAAGAGTATACCGTAGAAATTGAACCCAGACAGCTGGAAGGCGATGCGTACGCGAAACTGGGAGTTGTTGGAGGAGAGAATGTAAAACCGGGATTTTTCGGCTCCATACAGTATGGCGCCTATACGGTAAAATACTGGATTAATTATTCCGTTGACAGTCTGAGGATGCTTGTCACAGGACAGATGGGACTTCAGGATCTGTCCGGCCCGGTAGGAATCGTAGACGCGGTGGATAATGTATATGAGACATCATCTTCTGCCGGAATGGATGTACTTGTATTAAATCTGATGAATTTCGCAGTCCTCCTGACCGCGAATCTGGGAGTGCTCAATCTTCTTCCCCTTCCCGCACTGGACGGCGGACGTCTTGTATTCCTGATTATTGAGGCTGTGCGGAGAAAGAGAGTGCCGCCGGAGAAAGAAGGAATGGTTCATTTTGCCGGCTTTGCGGCATTGATGGTTCTTATGGTTGTGGTTATGTACAATGATATAGTGAAACTGTTTTAAAAAGAAGCTGTCGTATCCGAAAGAATGCGGCAGCTTTTGCACATAAAATTATCTTCCGGCCGATATAATGAAAGAGATCATTGTATGCAGGAGAAAGAGATGGGTTATATAAAAGCAATGCAGAATGAAGCGTCAGAGAAAGGACAGCTCCAGATTAATGTAACTTCGTCGGTTAATTCCCGCCCGATCGGTGAGGCGGAAATATCCATATCCTATACCGGCGTTCCGGAAAGTACGCTTGAAAGACTGACGACAGATTCTTCCGGTCAGACGGAAGTAATTGATCTGGATGCCCCGCCGGAAGAGTGGAGTCTGAATCCGGAAAATGAACAGCAGCCCTATTCAGAGTATACCTTCGATATCAGCGCTCCCGGCTTTGAGCCGGTAAGCATCGCCGGAGCGGAGATCCTTGCAAATGTAAAAGCAATTCAGAATGTCAGAATGAGGCCAAGCGATGCGTCGCGGGAAGAGGAAGAAGTGTTTGTGATTCCCGCACATACCCTGTATGGAGAATACCCTCCGAAAATCGCGGAAGATGAGATAAAACCTGTGAATGAGTCCGGCGAGATTGTGCTGGGCAGAGTGGTTATTCCGGAGTATATCGTTGTACATGATGGTTCACCCCGGGACAGCACAGCGAAAAATTATTACGTAAAATATAAGGATTATATCAAAAACGTGGCTTCCAGCGAGATTTATGCCACATGGCCGGCGAATACGATCCGTGCGAATGTACTGGCGATCATGTCATTTACATTGAACAGGGTATATACGGAATGGTACAGAAACCGGGGATATGATTTTACGATAACTTCATCTACGGCCTTTGATCATAAATGGATTCCCGAACGCAACGTTTATGATACCATATCGGTCATTGTGGATGAATTGTTTTCCAACTATCTGTCGCGTCCAAACGTGCGTCAGCCTATTCTGACGCAGTATTGTGATGGACAGAGAGTTACATGCCCGAATTGGATGACCCAATGGGGCTCCAAGGCCCTGGGTGACGAAGGCTTGACCCCCATTGAAATTCTGCGGTATTATTACGGAGACGATATGTACATCAATACAGCCCAGGAGATATCCGGAATTCCTGCTTCCTGGCCCGGCTATAATCTCGAAGAGGGATCAAGAGGCGACAAGGTGCGTCAGCTGCAGGAACAGCTGGATGTGATTGCCGGAGCATATCCGGCGCTTCCGACCGTCCGTGCAGATGGGGTTTACGGTCCGTCCACAGCGGAAGCTGTAAGAAAATTTCAGTCCGTGTTCGGACTTCCGGCAACAGGAATCGTGGATTATCCGACCTGGTATAAAATCTCTGAGATTTATGTAGGTGTATCGAGGATAGCGGAACTGACGTAGGAGCCGAAACAGAGAGGAGAAGCATGTCAAGAAGGAGAAAGCGGAAAAAACACATCTTTCCGAGAATTCTGTTATTAATCTGTGTTATTGCTGTAATGGCCGGAGCGGTGACGGCAGCAGGCTGGTCCCTGCCCCGGCTGATACGGTCTGTGGGAGAGACGGTAAACACGGTTGCGCAGCCTCAGGCAGAGTTTCCTGAGCTTACAGTGGATGCAGAAGAGGTGAACGGCGGATTTTATTATCAGCAGCTGAATGACAGAGAACGGCAGATTTACCGGGAAATTCTTCAGGCAGTGCAGTCGATGGAAGAAAGCGTCCGTATACATGCCGGCAGAGATGACGATGCGGCAAAAGTATATGAGTATCTTCTGTATGACCGGCCGGAACTGTTCTGGTGCGATGGCAGTTCACAGATGACAGTGTATGAGGATTATACAGAACTGTACCCGGGTTATACCTGTACCCGGTCTGAAAAAGAACAGAGGCAGAAAGAAATCGATCAGACAGCATCTGAGTGCCTGTCCGGGATAAGCAGTGAGGAAACAGAGTATGAGAAAATAAAATATGTATATGAATATCTGGTGCGTACGGTAGATTATGATGAGAGCGCACCGGATAATCAGAATATCTACAGCGCGCTGGTCGGAAAACGGTCGGTGTGCGCCGGATATTCAAGAGCGGCACAGTATCTTCTTGACCAGATGGGAATTGAGTGTATTTATGTTACAGGAACAATCCGCGGACAGGGAGCCCATGCGTGGAATATAGTAAACTGCGGGGGAAGTTATTACCAGATGGACGTGACGTTTGGAGATCCGGTTTTTCTGGAGGCTGAGTCAGGAGAAAGTGTTCCGCATAACAGCATTAATTATGACTATCTTTGCTGTACAGATGAGGCGCTTGCGGCAGACCATATTCAGAACGATTTTGTCCCTTATCCGGAATGTGGTTCTTCTGATCTGGATTATTACAGATTAAACGGGCTGTATTATGACAGCTTTGATTCTGATCAGCTGCTCCGGGATATGAATCGGAGTATTTATGAGGGCGAGGAATCTTTTGTCTGTAAGTTCTCAGACGATAATGTTTACAGCCGGGCAAGAGATGTGGTTATTGATGAGCTGATCCCGAGAGCAGCGGAAAACCTGGCGGATACTTACGGCCTTTCCCGGGTAAGATATACTTATGTGGACGACGGGGCGCACAGGAGGATCTCTATGTTCTGGGACTACGGAGAAGAAAGTGAATGACCGGAGAAGACTGCATCTTACATGCGGATTTCCGCATCAGAGGAGAGGCTGCGGACCGGATATTATTCCCTCTTTCAATGAGAATTTCGGCAGAATGAACCGAATTATCAGTAATGGTTCTGAATATTTAGAAGTATTTATTAGTTGAATTATGAACTCAGTTGTAGTATAATTTTTACAATTTGAGAACGAGGGCGCTCTGGAATCAAAAGACTCCAAGAGTGCCTTTGCTATGTAATGACATAGCTTTTCTTAAATCAGCTGCTATTGATTTATACAAAGGGAAAGGGTGAACAGATGAAGGCGTTTCTAATATTGGAAGATGGTACCGTATTTACGGGAACAAGCATTGGTTCTACGCGGGACTGTATCAGTGAGATTGTTTTTAATACTTCTATGACAGGTTATCTCGAGGTGCTCACAGACCCCTCTTATGCAGGTCAGGCTGTTGTAATGACCTATCCCCTGATCGGAAATTATGGTATCACGCCGGACATGGAGTCAGGAAGAGCATGGCCGGATGGATATATTGTAAGAGAATTATCAAGAATGCCCAGCAATTTCAGATGTGAGGGCACGATTCAGGATTTCTTAAAAGAACAGGATATTCCCGGAATTGCAGGAATTGATACCCGCGCGTTGACCAAGATTCTGAGAGAAAAAGGTACAATGAACGGTATGATAACAACAAATGAAGATTACGATCTGAATGAGATCCTTCCGAAACTTAAGGAATACACGGTGGGAGATGTTGTTTCCAAAGTGACATGTTCCGAAAAATATGTGCTGGAGGGAGAAGGACCTAAAGTTGCTCTTTTAGATCTTGGCGCAAAGAATAATATTGCCAGATCTTTAAATAAGCGCGGCTGTGAAGTGACAGTATATCCGGCTCATACAACTGCGGAAGAGATTATTTCTTCCGGCCCTGACGGAATTATGCTTTCTAATGGCCCCGGGGACCCGGCAGACTGCACTTCCATTATCAAAGAGATCGAAAAACTGTACAATACAGATATCCCCATATTTGCGATCTGTCTCGGCCATCAGCTTATGGCGCTCGCAACAGGCGCGTCTACACATAAATTGAAATACGGACACAGAGGCGGCAATCATCCGGTGAAAGATCTGGAGACCGGAAGAGTTTATATTTCTTCTCAGAACCATGGTTATGTGGTAGATGAGGAGTCTGTAGATCCTCTTGTGGCGGTCCCGGCATTTAAAAATGTAAATGACGGGACAAATGAGGGCCTGGTTTATGTGGGCAAGAACATCTTTACCGTGCAGTTCCATCCGGAAGCATGCCCCGGGCCGCAGGATTCCGGATATTTATTTGACAGATTCATTGAGATGATGAAAGGAGCGAAATAATGCCAAGAGATTTAAGTATTAAGAAAGTACTGGTTATCGGTTCCGGTCCGATCGTCATCGGGCAGGCGGCAGAGTTTGATTATGCAGGAACTCAGGCATGCCGTTCCCTGAAAGAAGAGGGCATTGAGGTCGTTCTGTTAAACTCCAATCCGGCGACGATCATGACAGATAAAGATATTGCGGACCGCGTATATATTGAACCTTTGACTGTAGAGGTTGTGGAACAGCTTATTAAGAAAGAAAGACCGGACAGTGTCCTTCCCACACTTGGAGGACAGGCCGGGCTGAATCTGGCAATGGAGCTGGAAGAAGCAGGCTTCCTGAAGGAAAACGGTGTGCGTCTGATCGGAACGACTTCTGAGACAATCAGGAAGGCAGAAGACCGTCTGGAATTCAAGGCGACAATGGAGAAGATCGGCGAGCCTGTGGCGGCTTCTCTTGTAGTAGAAAATGTAGATGACGGTCTTGCGTTTGCTAATAAAATCGGCTATCCGGTAGTACTGCGTCCGGCTTACACCCTGGGCGGCAGCGGCGGCGGTATTGCCCACGATTCTCACCAGCTTGTAGAGATTCTGGAGAATGGTCTGCGTCTTTCCCGTGTGGGACAGGTACTTGTAGAGCGCTGCATTGCAGGCTGGAAAGAGATTGAGTACGAGGTGATGCGGGACAGCAAAGGAAACTGCATTACAGTATGTAATATGGAAAATATTGATCCGGTGGGCGTTCATACCGGAGACAGTATTGTTGTAGCTCCGTCCCAGACTCTGGGAGATAAGGAATACCAGATGCTGCGTACCTCTGCTCTGAACATTATCAGTGAGCTGAATATTACAGGCGGATGTAACGTACAGTATGCCCTGAATCCGGATTCGTTTGAGTACTGCGTTATTGAGGTGAATCCCCGTGTAAGCCGTTCTTCCGCTCTGGCGTCCAAAGCGACCGGTTATCCGATTGCAAAGGTTGCGGCAAAGATCGCTCTTGGCTATACACTGGATGAGATCAAAAACGCCATTACAAAAAAGACTTACGCAAGTTTCGAGCCTATGCTGGACTATGTGGTTGTAAAGCTTCCGCGTCTGCCTTTTGACAAATTTATCAGCGCAAAGAGAACGCTGACAACCCAGATGAAGGCAACCGGAGAGGTTATGAGTATCTGCAATAATTTCGAAGGCGCGCTGATGAAAGCGATTCGTTCTCTGGAGCAGCATGTGGACAGTCTGATGTCCTATGATTTCACAGGCCTTTCGAAAGAAGATCTGCTGGAGCAGCTTGCAGTTGTGGATGATATGCGTATGTGGAAGATCGCAGAGGCAATCCGCAGAGGCATTGACTATGATACGATTTACAGTATTACAAAAGTTGACAGATGGTTTATTGATAAATTCGCCATTATTGTGGAGATGGAGAATGCTCTGAAGACGCAGGAGCTTACCGTAGATCTGTTAAGAGAGGCAAAGCGGATCGAGTTCCCGGATAATGTGATTTCCCGTCTGACAGGAAAGACTGAGCAGGAAATTCACGATATGCGCCATGCGAATGGTATTGTGGCAGCCTATAAGATTGTTGATACCTGCGCGGCAGAGTTTGCCGCAGAGACGCCGTATTACTATTCCGTATACGGCAGCGAGAATGAGGTGGAAGAGACAAGAGACAGAAAGAAAGTTCTTGTCCTCGGTTCCGGCCCGATCCGTATCGGCCAGGGAATCGAGTTTGATTTCTGTTCCGTACACTGTACCTGGGCCTTTTCCAAAGAAGGGTATGAGACGATTATCGTCAATAACAACCCGGAAACAGTAAGTACAGACTTTGATATTGCGGATAAACTGTATTTCGAACCGCTCACACCGGAGGATGTGGAGAGCATTGTGGATATTGAGAAACCGGACGGCGCTGTAGTGCAGTTCGGCGGTCAGACCGCCATCAAGCTGACAGAGGCGCTTATGAAGATGGGAGTGCCTATTCTGGGAACTTCTGCGGAAAATGTGGATAAGGCGGAAGACAGAGAACTGTTCGACGAGATCCTGGAAGAATGCCAGATACCGCGTCCCACAGGAGGAACTGTATTTACGGCAGAAGAGGCGAAAGAAGTGGCAAACCGTCTGGGATATCCGGTTCTGGTGCGTCCGTCCTACGTACTTGGCGGTCAGGGCATGCAGATTGCCATCAATGACAATGATATTGACCAGTTTATCGGCATTATTAACCGGATTGCGCAGGATCATCCGATTCTGGTGGATAAATACCTGCAGGGCAAGGAGATTGAAGTTGACGCCGTGTGCGACGGCACAGACATTCTGATTCCCGGCATTATGGAACATATTGAGCGCGCGGGAATCCATTCCGGCGACAGTATTTCTGTTTATCCGGCCCAGAGTCTGACAGAGGGCGCAAAGGCCAAGATCGCAGAGTACACAAGAAGACTTGCGAAATCCCTGCATGTTATCGGTATGATTAACATTCAGTTTATTGTCTGCGGGGAAGAGGACGTATATGTAATAGAGGTAAATCCGCGTTCCAGCCGTACTGTGCCTTATATCAGCAAAGTTACAGGCATTCCGATTGTGCCCCTTGCAACACAGGTTATTATCGGAAAGAAGATAAAAGAGCTGGGCTACACCCCCGGACTGCAGCCGGAGGCAGATTATGTGGCGGTTAAGATGCCGGTATTCTCCTTTGAGAAGATCAGAGGCGCGGATATCAGCCTCGGACCGGAGATGAAGTCTACCGGCGAATGCCTTGGTATCGCGAAAACGTTTGACGAGGCGCTTTATAAAGCATTCCTGGGCGCCGGAATCAAGCTGCCGAAATTCAAGAACATGATTATGACCGTCCGGGATGAAGATCAGCCGGAAGCTGTGGAGATCGGACGGAGATTTGCCAATATCGGCTACCATATCTTTGCCACCAGCGGAACAGCGCGGGCGCTGAACGAAGCGGGTGTAAAAGCAACGCCGGTGCGCAAGATCGAGCAGGAGTCACCGAATCTTCTCGACCTGATTCTGGGACATAAGATTGACCTTGTTATCGATATTCCGGCGCAGGGAGCAGAACATTCCAGAGACGGATTTGTCATCCGCAGAAATGCCATCGAGACAGGCGTGAATGTACTGACGGCGATTGATACCGCACGGGCTCTGATCACCAGTCTTGAAAATACAGACATAAAGAAACTGACACTCATAGATATTGCGACTGTGTAGATCTGAAATTATCGGTGACATGAGACTGGAGAAGGTCTGAAAGTACCCGGATACGGCATAAGTGGATAGTCGTATCTGGGAATGAGGAATGTGGGACTTCGCTTCCGTTCCGCGTATGAAGAAAAACAACAAAAACCTGACGACAGGCTAAAAGCAAAATTTGCAGCAGAAAACTCGCGTTCCGCTCAGACAATTCTGCTGCAAATTTAACGCCTGCCGCCAGGTTTTTTGTTTTTCTAACATCCGCTTCAAAGTCAGCGAAGTCCCACATTCCTCATTCCCAGAAGGCGCATCCACCCGGCAGTATCCAGCTGCTTTCTGCTCTCTTCCAGCCCTCTTCCAGCCGGTACAGGCATCGATAATTTCAAATTCGACAGACAAAAACAAAGACAGAACCTTTATCGACTGACACGGCGCTGTAGCCTGTACTGCTGTTCTGAAACGGATATATATTCCTGTTTTCAAAAGGACAGCTGGAAAGGAGTTGATTGTAGCCGAGAAAGTGCTATCTTCACTTTTTGTGTCGAATTTGAAATTATCGGGGACAGTGCTTGCTGGAAGAGAGCAGAAAACAGCGGGATACAGACGGATGGATGTGCCTTTCCGGAATACGATTTTCATTCCATTGTATCCGGATGTTTTCGGACCTTTTCTTCAGCCCCACATCCCCGACAAATTCAAATCTGCCCGCGGATGGATTTTTGTGGATGTGTATAGTATAATTATTGCAGTCAGTTGTTGGTTTTATATGGAAAACTGTGAGGCATATGGAGAGAAATATTTCAAGTGAAATACTGCATCAGATTTTGAATATGGGAGAGATGCTGCTGAATTCGGGAGCTGAAATCAAGCGTGTGGAACAGACGATTAACCGGCTGGGAAAGGCATACGGAGCGGCAAGGATGGATGTGTTTGCCATTACGTCCAGTATTGTTGTGACTATGTCATTTCCGGACGGGACTGAGATTACGCAGACACGCAGGATTGAACAGCCGGCGGGGACAGATCTGTCAAGGCTGGAACGGCTGAACGCGTTAAGCCGCCGCTGCTGTGAGAATGGTATGTCCATACAGGAACTGGCAGAGGGGATGGACAGAATCCGGAAGGAGGATACGGGCAGCTGGTATGTATACCTGGGCTCGGTGATCGGAGCGGCAGCTTTTTCTGTCTTTTTCGGAGGAACCGTACAGGATGGAATCGCGGCGGGCGTGTTTGCACTGTTTATCTGTTTCTGCCAGAATGTGCTGTCTCCTTTCTGCCCCAATCGTGTCATTTTCAATCTGCTCTGTTCTCTGGCCGCGGGAATCGGAATATATGGGGTGACGGCAGTAATCCCTGTATTTCATGCGGATAAGATTATTATCGGTGACATAATGCTTCTGATTCCGGGAATTGCCATGACCAATGCAGTCAAAGATATGCTGGTAGGAGATACCATAGCGGGCACCATGCGTCTGCTGGAGTCTCTTCTTTGGGCAGGTGCGCTGGCAGGCGGGTTTATGGCTTCCATGTGGCTTATGGGAGGTGTATTATGAGCAGTGATGTGTGGACAGCAGGAATACAGCTTGCCATGGCATTTGTGGGAAGTCTCGGATTCTGTATGATGTTCCGGTTAAGAGCCGGCCTCCTTGTACCGGCGTCTCTGGGAGGTCTTTTCTGCTGGGCGGTCTATCTGACCGGCGCTCAGTATGTGGAGGGGATTTTTCTCCCGTCTTTTATTGCCAGCGCGTTTGCGGCAACGTACGCGGAAGTTCTGGCAAGAAAACTGAAAGCCCCGGCAACCCTTTTTCTCATTCCGGCGGTGGTTCCGCTGGTGCCGGGAAGCGGTCTGTACTATACCATCAGCTACGCGGTGCAGGGCGATCTGGAAGTGTCTGCGGGATACGGAACACAGACCCTGCAGTTTGTACTGGGCATTGCGTGCGGCATGTGTATTATCTGGGCCCTTTTTACTACTGTAAGACCGAGAAAAAATTAAGAAAAATCCGGATAAACAGGAGAACGGAGATAAATTATGGATGTGAAACTCTATTATAAAGAAGCAGGGAAAGGATTTCCGCTGATACTGCTTCACGGAAATGGAGAAAATGGCGGTTATTTTGAGCATCAGATCGGGTATTTTCAGGATAAGTACCGGGTAATTGCTCTGGATACCCGGGGACACGGGAAGTCGCCCCGGGGCGAGAAGCCATTTGCGATCCGGCAGTTTGCGGAAGATCTGCATGATTTTATGGATGAGCAGGAAATTGAAAAGGCACATATTCTGGGATTTTCAGACGGAGGAAATACAGCCCTTATATTTGCTCTTAAATATCCACGACGGGTCGGCCGGCTGATTTTAAACGGCGCCAATCTGGATGCGTCGGGGGTGAAGCCGTCTACCCAGATTCCCATTGTGCTTGGCTATCGGGCAGCTTCTTTTCTGGCAGGGCTGAAAAAGCTGGGACTGAAGGGAAAATTTACAGATAAGGCACAGTACAATGCGCAGATGCTGGGACTTATGGTCAATGATCCGGATATTCTTCCGGAGGAGCTGGCGGAAAATACAGATCCTGATTTTATAAATATGAAAAAACTGGTGATTGCCGGAGATAAAGATATGATCAGAGACGCGCATACCAGACTGATCTATGCAAATCTTCCGAATGCTGAAATCAGAGTGCTTCATGGCACCCATTTTATTGCCAGAGAGAAGTACAGAGAGTTCAACCGGGCGGTGGAAAGTTTCCTGGAAAAATAAGATTTAAGAAGGAGGAGCGGATATGTATTATACCTGTCATTATCAATCGCCTCTGGGAGGTATCACAATGGCGTGTGATGAGGAGGGGCTTACCGGTCTGTGGTTTGACGGACAGAAATATTTCGGAAGCGGATTCCTGAAAGAGGCGGATCCGGAAAACCGGGAAGAGAAGGAGACGGTGCTGGGAAATGAACAGAAAAAACCGCCGGTGCTGGCACAGGCGGAAAAATGGCTTGATCTTTACTTCGCAGGGCGAAGGCCGGATTTTACTCCTCCGCTGCATCTTACGGGCAGTGATTTCCGTCTGGCCGTATGGAAACTTCTGCTGGAGATTCCCTATGGACAGACAACCACTTACAAAGAGCTTGCCCGCAGGATTTCGGAACAGAACGGAGGAAGATTCATGTCAGCTCAGGCGGCAGGCGGCGCGGTGGGACATAATCCGGTGTCCATAATCGTACCCTGCCACCGGGTTCTGGGGACAGACGGCAGCCTGACCGGCTATGCAGGCGGTATTGAGAAAAAACGCCGCCTGCTGGAGCTGGAGGGAATTACATTTTCCCGGTAAACAGCGTACCGGCTTTCCCGCCCCGGACAATATCATACAGCGCTTCCGGCCGCTTTCCATTGGTGACAATTGTGTCGATGCCCTGTGAGGTGGCCAGCTGGGCGGCCTGCAGCTTGGTGCGCATGCCGCCGGTTCCCCGGCGGGATCCGGCGCCTCCGGCCAGAGAGTAGACACTGTCGTCGATGGTGTCGATCTGTTCGATCAGCTTTGCGTTCGGATAGAGCCGGGGATCGCTGTCATAGAATCCGTCAATATCGGACAGAATAACCAGCCGCTTTGCCCGGCAGAGAACGGCTACCACGGAGGAGAGCATATCATTGTCTCCGAACAGCCTGTCCTCGGATTCGATCTCTGTGTAGCTGACAGAGTCGTTCTCATTTACAATCGGAATAACGCCCATTTCCAGTAACGCGTTAAATGTATTTGTAAGGTTTTCTTTTTTCTCCTCCTGTTCAATATCCTCTGCGTTGAGCAGAATCTGAGCAACTGTCTTGTCATAATCTCCGAAAAATTTGTCATAAAGATACATGAGGCTGCACTGGCCTACAGCAGCCGCGGCCTGTTTCATACGCATGCTGTCCGGTCTGGTGTGCATGTTCAGCTTATTTTTTCCTACAGCAATTGCGCCGGAAGAAACAAGGATTACTTCATATCCCATGTTATGGATGTCCGCCAGTGTGCAGACCAGCCGGTCTGTGGCGCGCAGATCACTTTTCCCTGCGTCATTTGTCAGAGTGGATGTTCCGACTTTAACTACAATTCTATTATTATAAAGTCCCATTGATTTACTCCTTTTTCTTGCATAATCGACTCCACTATCGTATCATAGGCTTATAGATTACAAAAGCGAATGTTTATCATAGAAAGTATGAGGAAATGTAATGGATTCTAATTTGCAGAAATATCGCGCGTTTGCCGCGGCAGTGGAGCAGGGAAGTTTTACAAAAGCGGCGCAGGTGCTGAATTACACCCAGTCCGGAGTCAGCCGGATGATTTCCGATCTGGAAAGAGAGTGGGGACTGGTGCTTCTGGAGCGGGGAAAATCCGGAGTCAGGCTTACCGGTGACGGAAGAAAACTTCTTCCTCTTGTAAAAAATATATGCGGGGAGCATGAAAAGCTTCTGTCCCGTGTAAATGAAATGAAAGGGCTGAAGTCAGGACTGATCCGCATCGGCTCTTTTTCCAGCGCGGCTGCCCACTGGCTTCCGAATATTATCCGGGAATTTCAGAAAGATTATCCGGATATTGAATATGAACTGCTTCTGGGGGATTATGACGAGATAGAGCAGTGGATCCGGGAAGGAAAAGTTGACTGTGGTTTTCTGCGGCTTCCGGCAAAAGGAGAGATGGAAACAATATTTCTTGAGCAGGACAGGCTGCTGGTTGTACTTCCTGAAGGACATCCCCTTGCCGAACTGGAAAAGATTCCCGTTTCCGCTATTACAGAAGAGCCTTTTCTGCTTCTGAAAAACGGAGAGAATGCAGACGCGCTGGAAATTTTCGGGCGCAGTATGTCCGCCCCGAAAGTCCGGTTTACCTCGGAAGACGGTTTTGCCGTGCTGGCTATGGTAGAAAACGGACTGGGAATCAGTATTCTTCCGGAGCTGATTCTGAAGCGGGGCTCCCGCGGAATTGTGTCCCGGGAGCTGGAGATTCCGGTTTACCGCAATCTCGGGATCGGATGGCAGGAGAAGCAAAGCGCGTCCCTGGCGGTAAAGCGCTTTATGGAATATCTGAAATACCGCTGATCTGGTAATTTTTTGTAAGTCTTGCCCCGGACTGTATACATTGCTTATAATAGGCACATATTTTCGGAAAGAAAGGGTTTGATTTATGAAAAAAATAATTACGAGTCTTCCGTTTCAGCTTGTTCTGGGACTGGCGGCGGGAATTCTTGCGGGGCAGATATCCGGCGAAACAATTATGAATGGAGTGGTATCTGTTAAATATGTTCTGGGACAGCTGATTCATTTCTGCGTTCCCCTGATCGTGATCGGGTTTATCGCGCCCTCTATTACAGGACTGGAGAAAAATGCGTCCCGCATCCTTGGAGCGGCAGTTCTTTGTGCCTATATTTCTTCGGTTCTGGCAGCATTTCTGTCAATGGGAGCCGGGTATATTCTGATTTCCCGGCTCTCGGCCGCCTCATCGGCCGGAGGACTGAGGGAACTGCCGGAGGCAGTGTTTCAGCTGGATATTCCTCAGATTATGCCGGTGATGAGCGCGCTTGTTTCTTAAGAAATCTTTTGAACAGGACAAAAGGACCGCCGCACGGAATAACCGGTGCGGCGGTCCCTTTGTGCTTTACGCAGATTTAACAATTCTCTAATGCGGAAATCTTTCTGAATGTTATACAATAGATAAAGCAGTACGGCGTGCGGAATGTGACAGCATCCCGGCTGATAAAACCGAAAATCGGAAAGGAATTTTATATGGTAAAAATTTACGTGGTGGATACCAATGTCCTGATTCAGGCACCCTATGCCATTGAAAGTTTTGAGGACAATGAGGTTGTCCTGCCTATGGTGGTGATCGAGGAACTGGATCATCTCAAGAAAGCGGAGGGAGAAGTGGGAATGAACGCCCGCAGGAGTATCCGCTGTCTTGAACAGCTCCGGCAGAAGGCGGACCTTCTTGCCGGCGTACAGATGGAGAACGGCGGACGGCTCCGGGTAGAGAAGAACTATGTGGATGTAGAGCTCCCGGAAGATCTGTCTTCGGAGAAGGCGGATAACCGGATTCTGAAAGTATGCGCGGGACTCTCCCGGGAACATGAGGAGCAGGTAATTCTGGTGACGAAAGATATTCTGCTCCGGATTAAAGCACAGATCCTGGGGATCTGCGCAGAAGATTTTACGACAGATCAGGTGCTGGAACATGAGAATCAGTACAGCGGAAGACGTGAAGTCTATGTGCCGGAAGAGATGTTTAAGGAACTTAAGAAAAAAGGGGTCCCCCTCGATTCTGTGTATGCAGTGGATGAACAGGGGGAAAAATATACTCCGGAGCTTACGGAAAATCAGTTTGTTATTTTAAAGGCGGACCAGTCAGTGAAAAAGACGCAGCTGGGGCGCGTGGAAAAAGGAGTGATCCGGAAACTGGAGTACAGGAAAAGCCAGCCTTACGGCATTTCTCCCAGAAATGCCGGACAGTATTTTCTCCAGGAAGCGCTGATGCAGCCGGCTTCCAAAGCCCCTCTTGTAATTGTAAAGGGGATGGCAGGGACAAGTAAGACATTCTATTCTCTTGCTGTCGGGCTGGAGAAGCTGCTCAATCATCCCACGGGGGAATACCGGCGCATTCTGATCTGCCGGCCGAACGCACAGTTTGATGATGATATTGGTTTTCTTCCGGGAGATGAGCAGGAGAAGATTTCTCCCCTTATGCGTCCGATTATTGACAATCTGGAGCAGCTTATTGATTCCAGTGAGGAAGATCGGTACGCGGATGAAGAGGAACTGCAGGGAAAGGTGGAAGAAATTTTCGCAAGAGGCCTGATTCAGGCGGAAGCCCTCAATTTTATCCGGGGGCGCTCTATTGTCAAAACATATCTTATTATAGACGAGGCGCAGAATACGACGCCGGATCAGATCAAGGGAATTATCACAAGAGCGGGAAAGGATACGAAAATTATCCTGCTGGGTGACCCGAATCAGATCGACCGCCCGTTCCTTGACGAACGGACAAACGGCCTGAGCTATGCGTCAGAACATATGAAAGGAAGTCCGCTTTGCTGGCAGATTACTATGACCGCGGAAGAGTGTGAACGGTCAGGCCTTGCAATGGAAGCGGCGAAGAGACTATAGAAATGAAACCAGATTACAGTCAGATCAGAAAAAACGAGGAGATTAACGCTCTGATCGAAAAAGGAAATGAAACGCTCCGGGAACTGGGATATACCGAGCATTCCCGGAAGCATGCGGCGAAAACAGCCGAGACCGCAGGAAGGATACTCAAAGAGCTGGGCTATGGAAAGCACAAGGTGGAGCTGGCAAAGATTGCCGGATATATGCATGATATCGGGAACAGTATTAACCGGCACGACCACGCCCACAGCGGTGCGATTCTGGCCTATCAGATTCTGAAGGAAACAGATATGCCCTATCGGGATATTCTGGCGGTTACAACGGCTATCGGCCATCATGACGAGGAGACGGGAACTGCTGTGGATGAAGTATCCGCCGCGCTGATTCTCGCGGATAAAACGGATGTAAGGAGAAACCGGGTGCAGAATACAAACGCGGCGTCTTTTGATATTCATGACCGGGTAAATTATGCGGCTTTATCTTCGAAGTTGATTATTCACAAAGAAAAGGGTATGATACAGATGGAGCTGGAATTAGATGACAGCATTTGTACAGTGATGGATTATTTTGAAATATTCCTGAAGCGGATGATCATGTGCAGAAGAGCCGCGGAACGGTTAAAATGTAAATTCAAGCTTGTGGCAAACGGAAGCAAGCTCTGCTGAGAGCCGGAGAGGCAGCAGGCATAATACAAAGTCCAGCTAAGAAATGTCAAGAGGTGATATGAAAAAATTAAATTTATTACAGTAGAGCGAAAAAGGGTAACCTTAACAGACCATTCCCCAATATAGGACTGGTCAGAAACTAAATATTCAGAATACCG
>DXIU01000027.1 GCA_019112765.1 Candidatus Mediterraneibacter norwichensis
TTTTTTAGTTTTTCTTTATCTGCGGAACGGAAACAAAAGCACACATCCCTCATTTCCAGATCCGATTATCCAATCTCCTGGTATCCAGGTGTTTTCGGACGCCTCTTCACTCACAGTTCCCCGACAAATCCCAATTTCATCCGGCAAACGGATCTGTATTCTCTACAGGTTTCAGCACGATCACCGAATGCCTGCCGATATTCAGGATGATCTCGCCGTTTTCCACGATATACTCGCTGTAATCCAGAGTATAGCCCTCCTCGTAAGAGTAGATAAGCTGTTTCATCCGTCCCTCTTTTGGCACGCCCGCATACCAGACCGGAATTGTTACATTCTGCATCAGTTCTTTGCTGTTGTTCAGTACGACAACGATCTGTTCGCCGCCCTGGAATCTGGCATAGGCAAGAAAATTCTTCTCTGCTTTAAGCAGCTTGATCGATCCTGTGCGCAGCGGTTTCTCTGTCTTATGGATACGGATCATCTCTTTGTGGAACTCCAGAAGTTCTCTGTTCTCATTTCCCCACGGATAGGTTCTTCTGCTGTCCGGATCCGTAAATCCGCATAATCCGGCTTCATCCCCGTAATAAATGGTCGGAGCGCCTACCCACGTCATCTGGACCGCCACGGCAATACGCATCACTGCATGATTGATTCCCTCTTCCGCTGCTTTCACTCCTACCTGGTGAACCCGGCCCACAATATGATTGGTACGGGTAAGGAAACGGGAGTGATCATGGTTTGAAAGCTGGTTCATAGCCACCTGAAGAGAGGGGGTAAGCATGCTTGCCATAAAGTGGCGCATGGTTCCCACAAAGTTATCCGGGTTGCCCCACAGATCTGTCCGCCGCTCGTCACTGTGCTTCTCCATGCCGGTGAGGAACCAGGTAAGAGGTTCCATAAACGCGTCATAGTTCATAACACTGTCCCACTGGTCACCCTGCAGCCAGTCCACCGGATCCCCGTAGTGTTCTGCCAGGATCAGTGCATTCGGATTGGCGCTTTTGACTTCTTTTCTGAACCGCTTCCAGAACATGTGATTGTACTCATTGCTGCACCCGAGATCAGCTGCCACATCAAGGCGCCATCCGTCTACATTGTAAGGCGGAGAAACCCATTTCTTTCCTATGTCCATTATATATTGCTCAAGTTCCGGTGAATCCTCATAGGACAGCTTGGGAAGTGTATCATGTCCCCACCAGCCGTCATAGCTTCCATTGTAGGGCCAGGCCTCGTCTCTCTGATCATAAAAATGAAAATAATCCCTGTACGGACTGTCCTTGCTGACATATGCTCCTTTCGGATATTCGGGCTGCTGTTCATAAATTCTCTCCCGGTCCATCCACTTATTAAAAGAACCGCAGTGATTAAATACTCCGTCTATGATCACACGCATTCCCCGTTTGTGCATTTCCTCCACAAGCTCCGCGAAAAGGCGGTTGCTTGCTTCAAGATTGCGGATATCGCCGGTACGCTTCTGATATTTTGTAGCCCCTGTATTGTCTTTCGCGCCTTCCGGAAGTGTCTCTCCTCCGTCCGCCACGATTTTCCCGTAATGAGGATCTATATAATCATAGTCCTGAATATCGTATTTATGGTTGGATGGCGAAACAAACAGCGGATTGAAATAAACGACTTCCACTCCCAGATCCTGCAGATAATCCAGCTTCTCCATTACACCCCGGAGATCTCCGCCGTAGAAATTGTGAACATCCATCTCCGCAGGCATCTGGTCCCAGTCTTTTATCTTTGTACTGGGTGCTCCGATATAGATATACTCCCTGTCCTCCACATCATTATCCGGGTCTCCGTTGTAAAAGCGATCCACAAAAATCTGGTACATTACAGCGCCCTTCGCCCACTCCGGAGTAGAAAATCCGGGAACAATCTTAAAGGCATAGTATGTCTCTTCATGATCGTATACTCCGCAGCGGTTATAATAACAGATCTGCTCGCCCTTCTTTATCTCAAACATGTACTCAAAAGGCTCACTGCCAAGCTGACAGACAATTTCATAATAATCAAATTCTCCGCGGCAATGCGTCTTCCACATGGCATAGTTTCTGCCTCCGGTCAGAATATTTACTTCTTCCACATCATTGTGGGCTGTCCGGAATCTCAGGACAATTTTCTCGTTTTCTTTCGGCTCCGGAGGGATTACATAATCTCTCGTTCCGTCGCAAAACAGAGCCTCTTTATTCATAATATCTCAGCCTCCTCACATTCAGGCAATGCGGACTTTCCACATCCGCGCTGCTGCTTTTCCGCGCATCTGCCGCATCTTTCCGTCACATCATAAGGAGCGGATGCCGGTTACGCATCCGCTCCGCAGTTCTCGAACAGTGCTTCAAATTCACTTCTCGTTATCTTTTCTTTTTCAAGCAAAAGCTGCGCGCATGCATCCAGAACGTTATGATGCTCTTTTATAATCGCACGTGCCTTCGCATAGCACTCATCTATGATTCTCTTTACTTCTTCATCAATAGTTCCTGCTACTTTTTCTCCATATCCTCTTGACATATGACCGAAGTCGCGTCCGATAAATACTTCGTCGCTGTCATTATCATAATTAATCAGGCCCAGTCTCTCAGACATACCGAACTTTGTAATCATGGATTTCGCGATTGCTGTTGCCTGCTTGATATCCTGAGATGCTCCTGTGGTAATATCATCAAAAATCTCTTCCTCTGCCACACGGCCTCCCAGAGCGACTGTGATCTCCTGAAGCATATGACCTTTTGTATTAAACATTTCATCCTTCTCAGGGAGCGGCATTGTATATCCGCCGGCGCCGCCGGTAGGAATAATCGAAACACTGTATACCGGTCCCACATCAGGCAGCACATGAAAGAGAATGGCGTGCCCTGATTCATGGTAGGCAGTAATTCTGCGTTCCTTTTCTGATACAATACGGCTCTTTTTCTCCGGACCGATTCCCACTTTTACAAAAGCATGCCGGATATCCTGCTGCTGAATATAAATCCGGTTGTCTTTTGCCGCGAGGATCGCCGCCTCGTTAAGCAGATTCTCCAGATCAGCCCCGGTAAATCCGGCTGTAGTCTGAGCGATCTGTTTCAGATCCACATCATCTCCGAGGGGTTTGTTTTTCGCATGCACCCTGAGAATTTCTTCTCTTCCTCCCACATCCGGGCGCCCCACGATTACATTCCGGTCAAAGCGTCCGGGACGGAGAATCGCCGGATCGAGAATATCCTTCCGGTTGGTAGCCGCCATAACGATAATCCCTTCGTTGATCCCGAATCCATCCATTTCCACAAGAAGCTGGTTCAGTGTCTGTTCTCTCTCATCATGTCCGCCGCCGAGACCGCTTCCTCTGCGTCTTGCCACTGCGTCGATCTCGTCAATAAATATAATACACGGCGCGTTTTTCTTCGCGTCCTGAAACAGATCCCTGACACGGGACGCGCCTACGCCGACAAACATTTCCACAAAGTCAGAACCGGAAATACTGAAAAACGGTACTCCCGCCTCTCCTGCCACCGCTTTCGCAAGCAGTGTTTTTCCGGTTCCCGGCGGTCCTTCCAGAAGAACGCCTTTGGGAATCCTCGCTCCCACCTGAACATATTTTTTCGGGGACCTGAGGAAATCCACGATCTCTTCCAGTTCTTCTTTTTCCTCTTTCAGCCCTGCCACATCCGCGAAAGTTACCTTAATCTCATTCTGGCCGGACATCTTCGCGCGGCTTTTCCCGAAATTCATGGCCTTTGCATTGGCTCCGCCGCCCTGCCGGTTCATCAGGAAAAAGATCAGGGCGATTCCGCCCATGGTAATAAGCACAGGGAAAAGCACCGAACTGAGAACCGATTCCCGGGGAACCGGTTCCACCCGATATTCCAGTTCATTTTCTTCACAGAAATCCTCAACTTCTTCCACATTGGATACATTGACTTTCCGGGTTGAACTGTCGTCTTTCAGTTCAAGAGTAACCGTACCGGTAGGCACCGCTCTGCTCTGCTCTATATATACATCTGCTACATTGCCGGCTTCTACTTCTGAGACAAACTCGCTCCATGTCATCTCCTGCTGATGCATCTGCAGCTGGCTCGCCATCCAGAGTACAGCGGCCACAATAACGATAAACATAATAATTGCCGGTCCGCTTGCGCCTCTGTATTTTCTGCTGTTATTCAATGCTGTCTAACTCCTTCCTATTCCACTCCTTCCACAACTCCAATGTAGGGAAGGTTTCTGTATTTCTGGGCATAGTCAAGACCGTATCCCACCACAAATTCATCGGGTATCTCAAATCCCAGATAATCCGCTTTCACATCTTTTACTCTGCGGTCCGGTTTATCCAGAAGCGTACACAGACGCATTCCCGCAGGCTTTCTCTTCTTAAGCACATCCATCAGGTAATACAGTGTATTTCCTGAATCAACAATGTCTTCCACAATAAGAACTTCCTTATTCTCGATGGATTCGTCCAGATCTTTCGCGATGCGCACAACTCCGCTGGACTTTGTCCCGTCTCCGTAGCTTCCCACGCACATAAAATCCATGGATACCGGCACGGTTATCCTCTTCGCCAGTTCACACATGAAAAATACGCCGCCTTTGAGAATGCAGATCATATGAATCTGCTTTCCGGCATAATCCTCACTGATCTTCTCTCCCAGTTCTCTGATTCTCTGATCCACCTTTTCCTCCGGGATCAGAACTCTGATTGTCTCTGCCATTCGTTTTCTCCTCCGTTATCGTTATTTCCAGAATCCTCTTTGTCTCTTTTCCGATCTGATAATAAGCGCTCATCCGCATGCCCGGAATCCACATAATGTGACTTCCGTCCGCAATCAGGAACTTCTGATCCCGGTCCCTGCGGGGTACTTTCTGATTAATAAAATAAGCTTTCAGTTTCTGTCTTCCCCCGTCCCTGTTGATGACGAGATAATCTCCCGCACGTCTTTTTCTTACAGAAACGGTATGTTTTATTATATCATAGTCAAAGCATTTCGTGTAACTTTTTTGCAGGATCTCAGCCTGGCCTTTTTCCATTCCGCTGTAAAAAGAGAGATCCTCCTCTCTCCGTTCCCGGATCCGGCACGATATGCAGAGAGACGTCCCCGGCACCCTGGTTTCCCCCGGGATCCGCAGGGCAGTACATGGATCCGCGCCTTCCCCGTTTTCTCTTTCGGAGAGATTTTCCCCCGGAATATTTTTCTCCAGGGAAATTCCCTCATATGTCCGGTACGCTGTTACGCCGCAGGGAAGGCTGATCTTCTTTCCCGGATGCCGGTCAAAGAGGTCCAGAAGAGCGGACACATGCACCGCTTCCACGTCCCTGCTCCTGCCGGCCGCCCTGCATATGCATCTGTGAAGCAGCTGTTTCTGAACCGCCGGCATCTCTCTCCGGAAATCCGCTTCCCGGATAGCCGGAGTTCCCTGCTTTCCCGGCGGACATGCCACGCAGCGGTTCCATGCCTCATCCACGCCCCGCTCCAGATAATCCCAGACTTCCCGGGCCTGACGGGACAGTTCGTTCAGATGCCGCGCTGTTTCCGGGTTGACCTGTGTCTGAAGAGCCGGGAGAATATGATGCCGGATCCGGTTCCTTGTATACACGTCTTCGTCATTACTCAGATCCTGCCGCCAGGGGATCCCTGCCAGGGCAAGAGCGGACTCGATTTCCTCCCGGGAAACGCCCAGCAGCGGACGGATCCATTTTCCATACACCGGTCTGATGCCGCACAGTCCTCTGAGTCCGGTTCCTCTGGCCAGATTCAGAAGTATTGTTTCCGCATTGTCATCGCTGTGGTGGGCGGACGCAATCCTGGTTCCCCCTTCTTCCCGGCACATTGTCTCAAAAGCCTCTCTGCGCACTGTACGCCCGGCTTCCTCAGTAGATTGTTTCCTTTTTCTGGCAATTAATTCCACATCCCTGCGGAAAACCCGGCAGGGGACCTTCAGCTCCCGGCAGAGCGCTTCCACAAACCGCTCATCCGCATCCGCGTCCGCTCCCCGCAGTCCGTGGTTGACATGGCAGACCCGGACGGAAAAATCATAGGTTTCTCTGAGTGCGCAGAGCACAAAAAGCAGGCATACCGAATCTGCACCGCCCGATACGCCTGCGATCACCACGTCGTCTTTTTCTATCATATTATATTTCCGGATCAGGGCTTCCGCCTTTTCTTCTATCTTTTTCATCATATGTAAACTATACCCAATCCATGCAAAAAAGTAAAGCCCGCGCATCAGCACTCCCAGATTCCCACCGCCAGCACTGTCATGTCATCGGCCGGTTCTCTGCCGGTCCATGCAAGCACCTGCTCCAGAACATGATGTGCCATTTCCTTCGGGTTGGTAATCGTGCTGCCCTGGATGATGGTCTCCAGGAGCAGATCCTGCTCTCCTACCGGCAGCGCGTCCAGCACCCCGTCTGTCACCATAATCACAAAATCTCCGTCAGAAAGCTTTCTCTTTACAGAGTCAATCTCAATCGAGTTCATCACTCCGATGGGAAGGCTGGTAGAGCTCAGATGCTCCACCTGGTCTTTCTTTTTTATAAATGTGGAAGAAGCGCCTGCCTTGATGATTTCACATTCTCCCGTATAAAGGTCAAAGACCGTCATATCCACGGTGGAATAGTGTATCTCCTCCCTCCCCATGACAAGCGTTGTATTAATCATCTGAATCGCGGTTTTTTCCGGGAATCCCGCCTCAAGAAGTTCCTCCAGGAGCTCGATCACCAGAGTGCTTTCCCTGCAGGCCTCTTCTCCGGATCCCATGCCGTCAGAAAGAGCCGCGCCCTGTCTGCCTCCCGGCAGTTCCAGCATGGCAAAATTATCTCCGGATATCTGACTGCAGCCTTTTCCGATTCTGGCCGCGCCCTGCATTGTATAATAGGCCGGGCCTTCCTGACACACCACGGTCATGTAATGGTTCCCGATAACCTGCGCGGTTCCGCTCTGCAGTATCAGTCTTCGCCCTGCCGCCTCCGACACAGCTTTGACAAATTCCCGCGTGGAAACCTTCTGATTTTTCATTGTTCTGACTGTAACATGAATCTCATACCGGCCCTCCCGGGTCATAAAGAAATGCGTGTACAGCATCCGGATTCCCTTTTTTCTGAGCGCTGTTCCGATCTTTTTCTCCAGACGCTCATCCGTGAAAATACTGTTTTCCAGCTCTCTGGCCGTACTCTGTATCATATCCGCAAACGTATCCATCTGAATGGCGCACCCCTCCCGGCTTCTGGCCATCCGGTTGACCCAGATCATATTCTGGCGGGCATCGTGGAAGCCTTCCAGCATTTCCCGCAGAAATCTGGGCGCCATAATACACCGCTGCATCAGCTTTCTCTTCGTTTCTGTATTCAGCTCATTTCCATAATGATCCACTGCCGAAAGGATCTCATACCCCATCTGGTACGTATGGACAAAATTTTCACCCCAGCACCAGCCGCATTTTTCACATTTTCCGCACACTTTCCCGCGGACACGTGAAAACATTCCCTCGATCTCTTCATCCGAAAACGCCTGCCGTTTTTCTTCCAGCCCGAGAAATGTCTGCGACAGCTGCTTCAGCGAATTGGCATATTTTTCAATCTGCTCCACATATGGACTGCTGTGGAGCGCCTGTCCGTCACTCATATCCCTGTAAATCTCCCTTCAAAAGCCAAAGACTCCAGGAGAATTTCTCCTGGAGTCTTCATTGGTAATATTCATTTCTTTTTCACACGGACATCCCTGCCCGTCCCGTCTCTTTATTCCGCTGCCTTGAAAATAATCTCGTTCGGATCGACAAGATCCAGCTTCTCTTCTGCCGTCTCTTTGACATATTCGTCGGTCTTGACATACTCTTTGAACTCTTCGATCTCTTCCGCCCGCTTTTTCTCATCATCAATCTGTGACCGGAGCTCTTCTTCCTGCTCCTTATACTCGGTATTTCTGGCCTGAAGTCTCAAAGAATTAACCGCAAGCACACCGGACAGAACTGCAAGAACCGAACAGATCATCAATATGCTTCTTTTGTACCGGCCGAGCCTGGAATTCTTTCTCCTGCCGCGCTGCCGGCCTGTCCCTTTTCTTTTATTCATTTAAACTCACCCACTTACTAATCAATGCATTTTGCTCCCCGTTAAAAAACATTCTATCTGGTTTTCGTGTTCTTTTCAAGTTTTTTCTCAAACTTTACTTTTATTTTTTTCACAAGGCGGAGCAGTCCGAATCCTGCCGCCGCTCCGCATACAAGTCCCAGTGCGAAAAACCATCTCACACTCCCATATGTAGTGTCATACATCAGTTTAAAAATAAATCCGCTGGCGCCAAGCCAGAACAGAATATCCTCAAGCCCGGTCAGAGCGGTGCTGTGTTTCACAATGCGCCGGAAACAGATCAGCACACAGTACGCAAACAGCACAGACATACCGCCGAGTCCTGCATACAGAAAAATCAACGCTTCCCTGCCGATTCCGATCATGCCCGTCTCCTATTTAAACAGACGGGAGAGAAAGCTTTCGCTCTGCCGTCCGGTCTGGCTTACACTGGAGTAGGCCACACTGTCAATATTGCCCGACAGATCCACCTCTCCCTTTTCCACACTCAGTCTGTTGACATGAAGATCTGTTCCCTTAACCATAAGCATCCCCTGCTCTGTTTCCAGCAGGATCTCATTCAGATCAAAAGAAAGCACATCCAGCACACCGGTAACCGTGCTTGTTTTTCTGTTATTTACCACAAGCCTGTGTGACTTCGCAATCCGCTGCTCCTCCATATACGCACCTCCCCGGTGCTTCCCAGCACCTGTTCTTATGTATATGAAAGATTGTTCCGGCTTATGCCTCCTGCAGGAAATCAGGTCCTGTTTCTGCCGGTGATATCTGTCACAGATACCGGAACATGTCTTTTGCTTCTTCTTTTTTCGTCGTCTCCTGAATCTTCAGGACTTCCGCTTTCACTGATTTATTTCCGAACTGGATTTCAATCACGTCGCCTTCTTTCACGCTGACAGAGGCCTTCGCCGGTTTTCCGTTCACGGCGACACGGCCTGCGTCGCAGGCCTCATTCGCCACTGTTCTGCGCTTGATCAGCCTGGAAACTTTCAGGAATTTATCCAGACGCATTCTTTCACCTCCCCGGATGGCAGAGTCAGAAAAAGCACTTACAATGTTCTTCGCATCGTAAGTGCCTGTCCTCTCAGTAAACAAAGTGTCTGATTAATCTTCTCATGGAAAAAGCAGACTAGTTGATCGCATCCTTTAAAGCTTTTCCTGCTTTGAACTTCGGAGCTTTGCAGGCAGCAATCTTCATTGTTTTTCCTGTCTGCGGATTTCTTCCTTCTCTTGCAGCTCTCTTGCTTACTTCAAATGTTCCGAATCCGACAAGCTGAACCTTGTCGTCAGCCTTCAGCTGCTCTGTTACAACGTCAACAAACGCTTTCAGCGCTTTCTCAGAATCTTTCTTGGAAATCTCGGCTCTCTCAGCTACTGCTGCTACTAATTCTGTTTTGTTCATGAGTTAATTCCTCCTCTTTATTGTATCCACATACAATTTTATTCTTATTTAAAGGGGCATGTAATCTCGTCCACATGTTTCCGCCTTTATGTACTGTTATAACGGTTCCGCACCTCTTTGTCAAGATTTTTCCTCGTTTTTCCGGCTTTTCCGCCGTTTCGCACAGCAGCCGGCAATCCAGGGGCCCGGGACAGCATACTCCGGCCGCCGGTCCTTTCCCGGCAGCCTCCGGCAGGATCGCTTTTCCGAAAAAAAGAAAGCACATCCGGCGTCGTATAAGTCTGAACCGATCCTCCTTTTCCGTCAGACCAGTTTCAGGGCAAATATGTTTTTCAGAAAACGATATTTCTCATCCCACTGCTGTACAACCGTTTCCAGTTTTTCCACACTTTTCTCCGGCAGCCATGCTTTATTGGAATGATAATAGCTGCTGGCTGTCTTCCAGAATTTTTCCGGATATGCAAGGCTCAGACCGATGTACTTCCTTTCGGCATTTTCCAGTTCCCGCTCCTTTTCATATGCTTCAAGAATAATTCTCCCGGTATTTTCTTTCCAATGAAACTTTTCCATTGCTTTTCTTATGAAATAATACAGATCATGTACCTGAATATTTATTCCCATATGCTCAAACCCGGTAACAGCCGTTCCGCCCGGAAGGATAAGCAGATTATGATAGTTGTAATCTCCGTGAGTCAGACGTCCTTTTTCCACGCTCTGTCTGTACAGTTCCATACACCCGGACTCTTCCAGCTGCTTCTCCACTGCTTCAGCCATCGCGTACATTTTTTCGAAGCTGTTCAGGAAAAGAAATTCAAACTCATTTTTCGCGACTCTCTTCCTGATAAATGTCCTGACTTTTTTCAGTTCCCTGTTGTGACGTCTGATTTCTTCCAGCGGACTGCGTCTGACAGACAGCCCTTCTGCTTCTCCGTTCAGGACAACGGCGCTCTCCTGATTCAGCTTCCGATGGAGGACAGCAAGATTCGCCGCCGCCCGCGCAAGCTCTGATTCTCTTTTCATGTCGCACTCCCTGCCGGAATACCATTTTTTCATCATATATTTTGTTCCGTCACGGGACACGGCCAGAATCTCTCCGTCCTTCGTAAACACCGGCGTGTCAACCAGCATGCCTGCCGCCTCAAGGCGGCTCTGTACAAGATACATTGAAAGGGCGCGCTTCTCTGATATGTTCGTCTCTTTCAGCAGCCTCGCCCCTTCTTCTGTATCGCAAAAAAACGCACCCCTGATCCGCCGGGTGCCTTTCACTCCTGTTTCATATCTCTCCAGCACTTCCAGTTCGTACTCTCTCATAGCTGCCCCCTGTCCCGCCTATATTCTGGTCCTTTCTAATCTATGAAGGGGGCAGCTTAAGTATGCTTACAAACCAAGTTTTTCTTTTACATAGCCGCGCAGAATCTCTTTTTCATTTCTCTTCGGATCATCGATAACATATTCCAGAAGTTCGCTGAGCATGCTGCCGATCTCCCTGCCCGGATTCATCCCCAGATCCATCAGATCCCGCCCGCTTACCGCCAGCTGCCGCAGCGTCACACAGTCCTCTTCGAGGAGGGCTTCCTGATACAGTTTGCGTACAGCCACAATATTTTCAATCTTCTCTCTTCTCCGGTAAGGGCTCTGGGCCTTGGCATCTGCCATACGCACGGCCAGATAATAGGGGAACAGCTCCACGCCGATCCGGTTCATGGCACGGCGCACATTTTTCGGAGTGGCCTCCATGCGGTAGTCATGATAGCATACCAGCCGGGTCACAGTTTTAACTGTCTCATTGTCAAACTTCAGCCTGCGCAGCACCTTTCTTGCGATTTCCTCGCTTACCAGGGCATGGCCTTTAAAATGATCCCTTCCATTTTCATCCGTCGTCTTTGTAGAGGGCTTTCCCATATCATGAAACAGCATGGTAAGCCGCAGAATTTTATCCCGTTTTACATATTTCATGGCGCGGATCGTATGCTCAGCCACATCATACCTGTGATGCGGCGTATTCTGCTCAACCCCTGCCATGGCATCCCACTCCGGCAGAATCACTTTCGTAATTCCCAGTTCATACGCGTCCCGGATGCGTTCCGGATGGGGAGAGACAAGCAGCTTCACCAGCTCTGCCTGAATTCTCTCCGCACTGATCTTCTCCAGCGTGGGCGCCAGTTCTTTGATCGCTTCAGCCGTGTCCGGTTCAATCGGAAAATTCAGCTGCGCGGAAAAACGAACCGCTCTCAGAATCCGGAGAGCGTCTTCCGAGAACCGCTCTCTGGGATCGCCTACGCAGCGGATCAGATGATGATTGAGATCTTTCATTCCGCCAAATACGTCAACCAGACGCACATCATCATTGTAGGCCATGGCATTAATCGTAAAATCCCGTCTCTGAAGGTCCTCCTCCAGACGGCTGGTAAAACGCACCTCTTTCGGATGTCTTCCATCCTCATACGCCCCGTCCACCCGGTAAGTCGTAACTTCATAACTGTCTTTTCCAATAATTACCGTAACTGTACCGTGTTCGATCCCGGTATCCACTGTCCGGCGGAACAGCCGCTTAATCTCCTCCGGTTTTGCCGAGGTAGTGATGTCCCAGTCCTCCGGTCTCCGGGCCAGAATCGAATCCCTGACACATCCGCCCACTGCGAAAGCTTCATATCCATGGAGCTGAAGATTATTAATAATCATCAGCACCTTCCTTGGCAGTGTTATCTTCATAATTTATCTTCCTCCCCAAAGGGGACAGACCCTTTTGAAAAAGGCTCCGTCCCCTTTCGTATGTTTTTTCAGAATTGCTGCAAAATTTCTTCTTCTCTTCTGCTGCAGGATAATATTATAACCTGTCTGTTCTGTCCCCTCAACCATTTTAATGCAGATTTCAGTCTTTTCTCATCATAAAACGCAAACGTCTCGTCCAGGATAAGGGGCATAGGTTCCTCCTGAAGGATTTCTGCCGCCGCCATGCGGACGGAAAAATAGATCTGTTCCAGCGTCCCGCGGCTCAGACGCTCTGCCGGAATCCGCCGGCTCCCGTCCCAGACGGAGATCTGAAGTCTGTCTCCGATCTCCACGCTTCTGTACCTGCCATCGGTAAGCGCGGCAAATATATCTGACGCTTTCTTATTCAGGCTGCGGGCTGTCTGTCTGCCAAGCCCGGCAGCTGCCAGTCTTATCTGTTCCTCCGCGGTCCGCAGAGCCCGGCAGCGTCCGGCCAGTTTTTTCTCTGTCTCTCCCGGCTCCTCTTCCCTGCTTTCTTCTCTCAGGTTGCTGCAGCGGATCTCTTTCTCCTTCCATTCTGCCCGGATACGGTCCAGCTCCCACTGTATACGCCGGATTTTTTCACTGTTCTGCTGATCTCTCTCCTGCCGCTCCGGTCCTTTGCTGCCCCTGCCTGATGTAAGGAAAATATAACCGCCGGCTGCCAGAAGCCCTGCGCCAATCAGCAGAATCAGTCCGGACAGAATCAGAAGACCGCTGCCGGATCCGGTCTGCTGCCAGCTGTTCATCACCTGTCCCCAGAGACTTCCCAATATGCCGACACACACACCGGCAGCTCCTCCGGCAAGAAATTTTCCTGCTCTGCCCGGCTTCTCCGTTGTCTTCTGTTCATCCCGTGTCTCCCGCTCCTGCGGCGCTTTCTTTTCTTCGCCGCTTTTTGCGCGCAGACCGGAAAGGCTCTTTTCTTTCTCCCGGTATTCTTCCTCCAGGTCGGCCATATCCTGTTCCAGATAAGTACACTCCTGAAGCAGCTTCCGCTGTTTTTCCTCCCGGTACCCGGTTTCTCTCCGAAGAGCCTTTTCCGCGTCTTTCAGTCTCTCTTTCAGACACTTCAGCGCGCCGTTTACATCTATATCCGCGCCTCCGGTCTCACAGAAACCGGCAGCATAATTTTCCAGCGCCCGGGAAAGTTCCTGTCCCGGCGCGGCGGCAAGCTGTCCGATGGAAACCGTGCTGTCATAGAGGGCCGCTGTCATTCCGCCTGACAGCATCTCCAGATCTCCATGCTCCACTGACAGTTCTTCGCCGTCCGTCTCACAGATCAGTGCAGTCCGCTTTGTATACCGGTCAAAATTTCTTTCCAGACGAAACTGTTTTCCTCCGCACAGAAACCACAGAACCCCGGCATAATTTCCCGGGTTTTCCCATGGCTCATAGCGGGTAAAGTCATCTTTCAGCGCAGCTTTTCCCCGTCCCCGTTCCAGACCAAAAAGCATAGCCCGGATAAATCCGTGGAGCGTGGATTTCCCTGATTCATTTTCCCCGTATATGACCTGCACGCCGTCTGTAAAACGGATATGCTTTTCAGACAGCATGCCGAAATTTTTTATATACAGCTCTGTAATTACCATCTTTTCTGTCATGCAGCGGATTCCGTTCCATCCGCTCTGCTCCTTTCCAGTATACGCGCGGGATTCCTGTATCTATCTGCGGTTCGCAAGCAGCGCGTCCACGCCTTCACACAGCGCCTGCCAGGCTTCACTGTCCCGGCTGCAGCCCTCGAAGTTTTTAATATACTGTCCGATCAGATTGCCGGCATTTTCCCTGTACAGCCTGTCAAAATCATAGGCCGGGCGTGTCTCATCCAGGATCTCCAGAATATTTCCCAGATCATCCGTATTCAGTGAATCCAGGAGAATCTCTCTGTCTCTTTCACCTTTCAGTTTTATTTTGTAAATATTTTCATTTCCATATTCATTTAAAAGTTCTCTTATCTTTTGTTTCACACTGCCGGCAGTATCTGCTTCATCCACCGGGATCTCCAGATGGATATATTCCCGGGAGGCACAGGGGATCCAGCTGATATGAATTCCTTTTTCCGTAAGCTCACCTTTCACATACCCGTGGGGGCCGGTATCATTGCGGTCCACAGGTTCCAGAGCTCCGGCATAGACGATCCGGTTTCTGCGCACAGCCTGAGGTCTGTGAATATGCCCCAGCGCAGTATAGGAAAAGCCGGAGCGGTCCAGTTCCTCCCAGTTGATCGGAATATGTCTGTCATCCCCGCCGTGAGCCAGCAGAATCTCATACCGCTGTCTTCCTTCCGGCGCCGCGCCGTGATACAGCGGTTCCGGGATCTCTCTGCTGTAATAGCTGAGACCGTAAACGGCAGTCTCCAGCCCGTCAAATTCCACGCAGCTGATCTCCCTGTCAAAAAGAGGATATACATTGTCATGCCACCGGAATGTCCGGTAATAGGAATCCCTGCGGATATAATCATGATTCCCCGCGATCAGTACCACCTTCGTATGCGTCAGTGTGGAAAACAGGTAATCCGCTTCTTTAAGTTCTCTCAGAAGCGGCTGCCTGTGAAACAGATCTCCCGCAATCAGAAGAAGATCTGTCTGCTCTTCCTGACAGATCCCGATCACACGCTCAAACGTATTCCAGATCTCCTCCGGCCTCTTTTCCGTATATAACTTTCCCGCATCCGGGCAGGCGCCCAGATGCACGTCTGCAATATGGATAAATCTCATGGACTCCTCCTGTCTTTTTTTCACCGGGGACGGCCGGTTACCTGACGAACGCTGTACCAGAAAAGGACGCCGCATCCCCGCGCGCGTCCTTTCGCATTTTATAATTCACAGTTATTTACAGTTCTGGGGAAGGGAATCACATCGCGGATATTGGACATTCCCGTCAGATACATCACGCACCTTTCAAATCCCAGTCCGAAACCGGCATGCCGTGTGGAACCATATTTTCTCAGATCCAGGTAGAAACTGTAATCCTCCTCTCTGAGTCCCAGCTCCTTCATCCGGTTCAGCAGTTTCTCATAATTATCTTCCCTCTGACTTCCTCCGATAATCTCGCCGATTCCCGGCACCAGACAGTCAACTGCGGCAACCGTTTTTCCGTCATCATTTTGTTTCATATAAAACGCTTTGATTTCCTTCGGATAATCTGTAACAAATACAGGCCGCTTATATACCTGTTCTGTGAGATAACGCTCATGTTCCGTCTGAAGGTCGCATCCCCAGGAAACCTTGTATTCAAACTTGTCGTTATTCTTTGCCAGAATGTCAACAGCTTCCGTATAAGTCACACGGGCAAAGTCTGAATTTGCCACATTGTGAAGACGCTCCAGCAGTCCCTTGTCCACAAAGGAATTGAAGAAATTCATCTCCTCCGGTGCGTTCTCCAGTACATAATTAATAATATACTTGAGCATATCCTCTGCCAGATCCATGTCATCTTCCAGATCCGCGAAGGCAATCTCCGGCTCAATCATCCAGAATTCAGCCGCATGGCGTGTCGTGTTGGAATTCTCCGCGCGGAATGTAGGCCCAAATGTATAGATGCTGCGGAAGGCCTGGGCATAAGTCTCGCCGTTGAGCTGTCCGCTGACGGTAAGGCTTGTCTCCTTCCCGAAGAAATCCCGGCTGTAATCCACCGTCCCGTCCGCGTTTTTCGGAACATTTGCCAGATCCATGGTCGTCACGCGGAACATCTCGCCCGCGCCCTCGCAGTCGCTTCCGGTGATCAGAGGCGTGTGCACGTACACAAAGCCCCTCTCCTGGAAAAACTTATGGATGGCATACGCTGCCAGTGATCTTACACGGAATACCGCCTGAAATGTATTTGTTCTCGGTCTGAGATGAGAAATCGTTCTTAAGAATTCAAAACTGTGACGCTTTTTCTGAAGCGGATAATCCGGAGCGGACGCTCCTTCCACCTCTACAGTATCTGCCTGAATCTCAAAGGGCTGCTTTGCCTGAGGCGTCGCGACAAGCGTGCCGGTCACAATCACTGCCGCCCCCACGTTCAGTTTTGAAATCTCCGCGAAATTCTCCATCTTATCGTGGTAAACTATCTGCAGCGTCTGGAAATAAGACCCGTCGCTCAGCACGATAAAACCGAATGTCTTTGAATCACGGATACTGCGGATCCAGCCCCCAACTGTCACCTTCCGATCCAGATAATCCTCTCTGTTCTTAAATATCTCCCGAATAGTTGTAAGTTCCATACCAAAAAACTCCTTCAATCATGTAATCAGTATGAACATTATACCACCGGAAACCAAAAGCGTAAATAAATATTCTTTTTGAAATCAGTCTTTTCCCGCAAATTCTTCTTATGCGCCCTGCATCTCCGCAACCATATCCCGGATTGTCACCTTCAGATCTCTCGGACGATAGCCCAGCTCTTCCGTAGCTTTTTTATGCGAGAATCTCTCCCCGGTTCCAAGCACACGCAGAGAATAGGCGGTGTACAGCGGACGCCGTTTCTTCCTTCTGGCATGAAGCTGTATAAACGGGGCCGCCATTTTTGCCATCCACAGCGGCAGTACCGGCAGCTTCTTCTTTCCTGAAACAGCCCCCGCGATCTCCAGCCCCTCCTGCGCAGCCCTCCGCACCTCCCGGGTAGCCTCCGCCTTTGTCTTAGCATATCCGCCAACGACAGCATCCGGAGAGAAGTCTCTGATTTCTCCGGTCACATTACCGCGCTTCTGCTCCGGAATCGCGTGAACTGAACTGACATACACCAGCCGTTTCACCGGATACTCCCTGCACAGAGCCAGAATATTCTTCGTGCCATTTACATTTACATCGTACAGTTCCGGAGATACATGATTGGATATATCTATAATTCCCGCCGTATGTATCACTATCGTCTCCATATCTTCACATCCCTCAAACAGAGGTCTTAAAGTTTCAGGCTCTCTGACATCCCCGCTGTAATAATGAATACTTCCTGTATCCTGCTTTTTTTTATCTCCAAATACCAGTCCTCTTACCTGCACCGGTCTGCCGTTCAGCATCCGGACAATCGTCCCGCCCAGATGCCCGTTGGCCCCCGTAATAATAAAAAGTTTTTTCATTCATACCACATCTCCGCCTTTCCTATTATACTTTTACAGATATCCGACACACTTTCACAAAATCAGACAGTGTGTTGAGTTTTATTTCTATCTGTATTATAATATTCTCAATGTACAGCATACAATAATCAGCTTAATGCCAGATTGAACGATATTGAACAGATACATCATATTCTGTCTGGTTCTGTACGGGAAAGGGGAAAAAACATGGCCAGAAGCGACCAGAGAACCCGGCTTACCCGGATGCTGATCCGTCAGGCATTTACCAGCCTGCTCAAGGAGAA
The DNA here is from genome assembly GCA_019112765.1 of Candidatus Mediterraneibacter norwichensis. Classification (GTDB taxonomy): domain Bacteria; phylum Bacillota; class Clostridia; order Lachnospirales; family Lachnospiraceae; genus Mediterraneibacter; species Mediterraneibacter norwichensis. Next base: position 17,565 of record DXIU01000027.1, read on the forward strand.
GCCTGTACAGAGTATTTCCGTCAAGGAGCTCTGTGAAAGGGCCGGCATCAACCGGGGAACTTTTTATGCTCATTATACAGATATCTATGATCTGATGCGTCAGATGGAGGATGAAATGATGGCGGATATCCAGACAGCTCTGAGGCCGCTGCTTGACTCAGATACCTCCGATCTGACACCTCTGAAAATTACAACCGGTATTTTCCGTTGTCTGAAGGAAAACGCCGACCTCTGCGCAGTCACACTTGGCAAATACGGCGACAAAGAGTTTGCCACCCGTCTGCTTACAATCGGAAGAGAACGCTGCCTGGAAAGCTATTCCAAATATTTTGCCCGGGCGACCCCGAAGCAGATTGAATACTATTATTCTTTCGTCAGCGCTGGCTGTATCGGACTGCTGGAGAAATGGCTGGCTGACGGCATGGCAGACAGCGCGGAGGAACTGGCGTCCGCCGCTGAAAATATCATGATGAAAGGAATACATTTTCTTGCATAAGGCAGATTCGGATTTGCCGGGGAACTGTGAGTGAAGAGGCGTCCGAAAACACCTGGATACCAGGAGATTGGATAATCGGATCTGGAAATGAGGGATGTGTGCTTTTGTTTCCGTTCCGCAGATAAAGAAAAACT
>DXIU01000028.1 GCA_019112765.1 Candidatus Mediterraneibacter norwichensis
CGGTAGAAGAGAAGTTTGGGAAATATTTGTATAAGATGAAATGGTTGAACTTCGGAGGCGGGCATCACATTACAAGGCCGGATTATGACCGGGATCTGCTGAAGCGCTGTATCCGTCATATGAAAGATACCTACGGAGTGGAAATCTATCTGGAACCGGGGGAGGCAGTGGCGCTGAATGCCGGCGAGCTTATCACAGAAGTGCTGGAGATCGTGGAGAACGGGATGAAGATCGCGATCCTGGACGCTTCCGCTGCGTGCCATATGCCGGACGTACTGGAGATGCCGTATCGGCCGCCGCTGAAAGACGCGGGCGATCCGGCGGAGGAGAGTCGTGGCGGCAGCAGTCCTGCGGGCGGCGGCGCGGCGGAATGCGCGCGTCCGTATGTGTACCGGCTTGCAGGCCCGACATGCCTGGCAGGCGACGTGATCGGGGACTATTCCTTCGCGAAGCCGCTGAGACGCGGGGACCGGCTGGAATTCCAGGATATGGCGATTTATACGATGGTAAAGACAAATACATTTAACGGGATGCGTCTGCCGGATATCGTCCTTGAAAGAGAGGACGGGACGTGTGAGATGGTGAAGACATTTGGATATGAGGATTTTAAGGCGAGGCTGTAAGGGCTTCGCCTTTTGCATAAGTTTACTTTTGCCCTTGCGTCCGCTATAATAGAGATGCTTTAGAAGAGTTGTTAAGGCGGGGGAGAATTCTGAAAGAGGAAGAAGGAGGGAGGAATGTAAATGGATAGAGAACTGACGGATTCCAAAGGACAGGAAAAACATGTAACCGTCATTCTTCCTGATAAAAGCTTTCTGAAAGAAGATCTTCGAGAGTTATGGCAGTACAGGGAACTGATCAGGATGTTTGTGAAGAGGGATTTTAAGACCATGTACGCTCAGACTGTGCTGGGGCCGGCATGGTTCATTTTGACTACATTGTTTTCCTCTTCTGTCATGACATTGGTATTCGGTCAGATCGCGGATATTGAGACGGACGGCGCGCCTCAGTTTCTTTTTTATATGGCCGGAAACATTCTTTGGAGCAATTTTTCGGGATGCTTGACTGGCACGGCGGGGACGTTTACAGCCAATGCCAGGCTGATGGGAAAAGTTTATTTTCCCAGGCTGTGCGTGCCAATCTCAACTGTACTGTCAAAGCAGATTCGTTTTGGCATACAGGCGGCTTTGTTTTTTATCCTGTATTTGTGGAGCGTATGGGAAGGAAGCGGGATACACCCGGGGTGGACCGCTCTTTTGACACCGTTTCTTATACTGGAAATAATGGCGCTGGCAATGGGGTGCGGCATCATTGTTGCTTCACTGACCACGAAATACCGGGATTTGGCGGTTTTGATCAATTTCGGCCTCCAGATCTGGATGTACATAACACCGGTAGTGTATCCGCTTTCCCAAATTCCGGAGAAATGGCGCGGGATCATGATGCTGAACCCGATGGCGCCGGTGGTGGAGTCGTTTCGCCGTATCTGGTTCGGGACCGGGGATATACCCGGAGGATATCTGGCAGTCAGCGCGTGCGTGACCTTGGTTATACTGATTATCGGCGTGGCGTTATTCAGGAGAGCGCAGCGGTCATTTATGGATACAATCTAGTTCGGCAGACAGAGGAAGAACGATGAAAAGAGAGAATGGACAGGAAAAGACGGCGAATCCGGTGATACAGATCAGCGGAGTGGGAAAAACATATCGGCTGGGGAGAATCGGGAGCGCCACGCTCCAGGAAGAGTTTCAGAGCTGGTGGGCTGCCCGGCGCGGAGAGCAGGATCCGAATACACGGATTGGGCAGAAACAGTCAGGGGAGAAGGAATTCCGGGCGCTGCAGGGGATAACGTTTGATGTTGATGAAGGAGAAAGAATAGGGCTGATTGGGAGGAATGGAGCGGGCAAGTCGACTTTGCTGAAGCTTCTTTCCCGAGTGACTGCGCCTTCGGAGGGCGAGATTCGAATCTGGGGCAGGATCTCCAGCATGCTTGAGGTGGGAACAGGATTTCACGGCGAACTGACAGGGAGAGAGAATATTTACCTCAACGGCGCGATACTTGGGATGAAACAAAGAGAAGTGGATGAGAGGATAGACGAAATCATACAATTTTCTGAATGCGAAGAATTTATCGATACTCCCGTTAAAAGATATTCTTCGGGAATGTACGTAAAGCTTGCCTTTGCCGTGGCGGCGTATCTTAACGCGGATATTTTCCTGATGGATGAAGTGCTGGCGGTGGGAGATATGATGTTTCAGAAAAAATGTCTCCGAAAGATGCGGGAAATCTCGGAAGACCAGAATAAAACCATCCTTTATGTAAGCCATAACATGCAGACGATTCGCGAATTATGCAGCCGGTGCATCGTACTGGATAAAGGGCGCGTCATTCACGACGGGGGCGTGGAGGAAGGGATAAGTCTGTACATGAAGGACATCCTGGAAGTGAAAAATGTCTATGAGTTTCCGGAAGAAGAGGCGCGCCGGAATGTGACCGGAGCCGTGCGCATCCTCAGGGTCGAGGTGGAAAATCCGGTGCTTGGCCAGGAAGATAAAGAGCTTCAGTTTCGTATATTTTATTCTGCTCAGGGAGCGCGGCCGGGGCTTCATTTAAGGTTTACGGTACATAACTCAGAGGATGCAGTGGCAGGAACAGGGGTATCAGAGGCTTTTCGCGCTGAGGATGAAGGGGTTCACAGTGCTGGCTTTTCGTTTGATACCGAAATGCTTGTGGAGGGCGAGTACTCCGTTGATTTGGCGGTGGTAGAGCCAAGGGGAGAGGTGCAGACGAGACATGAGTATATTCAGAGGGCAATGGCTTTCCGTATAGAAAGGCGGGACCGGCTGTACCGTGTGAACTGGGTGCCCCGGCAGTGGGGAGATGTAAGATTTCCTGATCTGAGAGTTAAGGAATAGGCAAATAGGCATGTAAAAGAGAAAAAGCTTGTGAGTGTGAGAATAGTCATAATTCACAAGTTTTTTTTCTTTTAAAGACGTAAATGGAAAGAAAAAACAGCAAAATGCATAAAATAATAAGATAAAATAAATAAAAACAAGGAATAGTAACTAAAATCACATTGACGATGGCGGAATTGAGTACTATAATAATGTTATTATGTCAGATTCAAATTCCGGAGAGGAGGGTGGCTCATTTCCTGTAACAGCAGGGAGGTTTTAGCAAAGACATACGTAGCTGAAAAAGTTTATAAAAGGGAGAGTGAATTAATGAAAAACAGTATTGGGAAGAAACTTTTGGCTTTTGTTTTGAGCGGAACAATGCTGATTGGAACAGCGGTCACCGCATCGGCAGAGCCTTTAGGACGGACTGGTTCAGAGTTAGAGTTTAGTACATCTAGAGGGACGTTGACGACAGAAACGGTCCGCGCGGCGGTATATGAAGACGAAGACGACGGACATGACGGATTTAATGGAGCATATAGCTTTACAAACAGTGAGGGCGTTTTTAATTTAGCAGGACATTATCCGATGCTTATCTCATTTGATGTGAAGATGGGAACTGATGTTGGTGATGGGACTTATAATATTATCGGCAAGATGAATAATGATTATGGTGTCCAGATTTTGCGTTCAGGAGATGACTATACGATTCAGGCATACTGCCAGGCAGCAGGTAGCAATGGATGGCCGACATATAAACTTCAAAATTTAGATCTTGAAGACACATGGACGTCTGTTATGGTGATGTTTGACGGACATGCTTTCTGGCTGTCTACTACTGGAGCAGATGGTCTTACAAAGAATGGGACTCAAGGAAATGACGGATTTTCACTTAGGAATACAGAAGGACAGAATTTTGCAGTCGGCTATAACTTTTCAGAAGGTACAGGCAGTGCCATTCCTGCTGGGATTTTCCTTGATAACGTAAAAATGTACCGCGCGTATGAGGAAACAGAAGGCGTAACTTCAGACGCTCCGGCTCTGGCTGAGCAGTTGATGAGCGGAGATCCTATTTTTGAAGCGGATGTGAACGTTGAACAGAATGAAAGGAATCTTGTCGCAATAGAGACTGAGTATTGGAATCAAGAGGTTCAGGCCGGAACGATGGCTGATCAGAACGAGAGTGATGAATGGCTTTATCAGGTGAAACGAGAAAGCACCGGCGAGTGGGAGAATATAGGAAGTGAGTATTTCTATCCTTCTTACACACCGGAAACCGAAACAATGGGTCAGGGAAGCTGGATGCAGAGCAGTGACGGTCAGAGTGATGGCTTCCATTATTCAAAGCTGACAGCTTCACAGATCACCTGTACGTTTGGGAACACAGATTATACAGAGGACGCATATGCATGGCGTGTTCAGGAGACAGGTTATTACCGGGCGACATTGGTTAATCCGATTGGAGATTCGAGAGGAATCCCGATAGTTGTAAGACATTCCTCTGTTGACAAGCCGAATGTTGACGGTGAAGTCCTTCTGGAAGAAACCTATAACGCAGGGGATACATTTACAAGCCGGATTGCGAAGGCGGAACCGGGGGATATCATCAGAATTGGCTCCAATGGCAATAATCAGTGGGCAACCGGGTTTGAACCTGCGATTGAAAAGGTGACAGTGAGAGAATATGCAGAGCAGTACCTTGCGGAAGTAGGCGGATTAGACGTTGAAGACAAAACTGAGACAAGCGCGGCCGCTTTTGAAGAAGCTAAAATGGCATTAGAAGAGACGCTTCAAAACGGCATGTCGGATGAAAATGCAATAGAGACGAGCCTTAAAGCCCTGAAAGACTCGGTGGCAGCTTTAGAAGATGTGGCAGATTACAGCGCTGTGACAGCGGCGATGGAGCGGGCACAGGCGCTGGGAAAAGATAATTATACGGATGAAAGCTGGTCAGTGCTGCAGATGGCTCTGGAAGCGGTTCAGACGGGGCTTGGAGTTTCCGATCAGGAGACAGTTGACGGATATGCTGCGGCTATCAATCAGGCTATCGATGCTCTTGTGAGAGTTTATACTGTTACAGTAGAAGGCGGCGCTCTCAGCGAGGAAAGAGTATATGAGTATGGAGAGATGGCGACAGTAACAGCTGATGAGCCGGAAGAAGGTTACAAGTTCGCATACTGGGGAACAGTGGATGGCGCGCCGTTATGCTATAACACACAGTACAGTTTTTATGTGACTGGAGACATGTCTCTGAAAGCATATTATGTAGAAGAAGAGGAAGCAGTAGAAGAGCAGGTTACTATGCTGTGCACATCCGTATTTGATGCTTCTACTGACAAAATTACTTTCACGGCAAAGAGATCTCTTCCGGATGGCTATAAAGTGATTGAACATGGAATTATCATTACAGACAGCACAGGATGGAGTAATTTCGCGGATGATCCGGATAACACATTTGTCCTGGGAGCGTCAAGGATCAAAAAAGCGACTGGAAAGACGACAGGAGTGCTGGGGACTTACACAGCCAGCCTGCGCTGCACGGAAAGTGATACATGGTATGGAAGAGGATATGTGAAATATCTGGATTCAGAAGGTGAGGAACAAATTACTTACAGCGCTGTGACTGAATGCGCGGCAACAGTAGAATAGCAGCTGGAACCCTATTATCGAGGAGGAATAATAATGAAAAAATATTTTATAGAACCTGAGGCGGAAGTGATCCGCTTCGATACAGATGATATTATAACGACATCAGGCCCTACAGGTGAAGAAGAATGGGAAGATGGCGGCGATGATTCGTGGACAGACTTTAGTTGAACGGCAGTTCTATAATTAAATTAATAAAGAGGGCGTTATCTGCAACGCCCTCTTTATTAATAAAAGGGACGGCTTTTAAAAACGAGGGAAAATAACGGGAAATCAGGAGTCAGGAATATGAGAATTAAAGAAGGATTTGCGCTGCGGGATGTGGCAGATAATTATGTAGTAGTTCCCTTGGGGAAAAGGACGGCAGATTTCAATGGGATGGTAAAACTAAATGAGACCGGTGCGTTTCTATGGGGGAAAATGAATCAGGACTGCACGGAAGAAGAATTGGCTGCAGCTTTGGCGGAAGCGTATGACGTATCAGAAGAACAGGCGGGTGAAAGTGTAGGGAAATTTCTGGAAAAGCTGAGAAAAGAGGGATTTGTCACGGACTAGGAATGCATATGTTTTGTGAATCTAATATAAAGGAGATCAAGTTATATGAGAAGAAAATGGAGATACCTTGCGATATTTGCATTGATTGCTGCTTTTTGCACAGGCTGCGAAGGGGATCAGGAAAAGGACGCAGGATCATCGAATGAAGTGAGTACAGAAGCTGAACAGACTGAGGAAGAAACAGAAACACCTGCGGAGGAATATGAAACAGGAACGTTTGATGATTCTGATTTTGAGTGAAACGATAGAAAAGGAAGCGGAAATTGAGAGATACAACTTTAGAACAGGAACTAAAAGAAGGGAGAATGTGCGTGTCCACCACATCGGGAGACAGCATGTATCCCATGCTGCGCAATCGAAGAGACGTGGTTGTTATTGAACCGGTCAACGGTCAGCTCAAACGATATGATCTTCCTCTTTACAGACGTCCTGACGGACAGTATGTCCTGCATCGCATTCTGTGTGTGAAGAAAAAAGGGTATGTAATATGCGGAGATAACCGCTGGTCCAAAGAATATCCGGTTCCCCATGAATGGATTCTCGGTATCGTTACTGGATTTTACAGAGATCATTCTTATATATCTGTAAAAGATCCGGGATATAGATTTTATGTGCATCTGTGGTGTGACTTTTTCTGGATAAGAGCCTTGATCCTGAGAGTCAGAAGCGTGTGGGTTCGGATGAAAAAGAAGTAGGACGAGGTAATATATGGAAAAAAGAGAAGATTTATACTATCTGTTCGGGTTGATCCGCTACGGTCTGTCCGGCGGTGAGAAGCCGGCAGCAGCCGGGGCGCCGGACTGGGAATACCTCTATAACGTGTGCAGGCGCCATAAAATCGAGGAAATGGTCTGTGTGGCGGCAGAGAAACTGCCGGAGGATGAAAGGCCTCCGGAAGAGATTATGAAGAAATTACATCAGTCGTGGGAGCGGGGCATGGCGAGGGAAGCGGTTCAGCATTTTTCTCTGGAAGAGCTGCTAGAGTCTTTTGAAGAACAGGGAATCGACTGCCTGCCTCTCAAAGGCGCTTTGATGAAACAATTTTATCCGCGCCCGGATATACGGAAGATGGCGGATCTGGATATCCTGTATCGCAGGGAGCAGGAAGACGCGGTGGATAAAATCCTGAAATCAAAAGGATATGTATGCGATCATAAAGACAACCATCATAATGTTTACTTTCGCAGACCTTACATGAATGTAGAGATGCATTATGAACTTATTGAAGAAGGAGAACGGGGAGCGGGGTATTATGCGGATGTCTGGGAAAGGGCGCTGCCGGAAGAGAGGAAAAAACATATATATCGTTTTACATGGGAAGATTTTTATATTTATATGCTGATCCATCTGGCGAAACACATCCGCAACGGAGGAAGCGGCATCCGTTCAGTTGTTGATATACGCCAGTTTCTTGAAAATAAGCAGAGCAGCCTGAAATGGGATTATATTGATGGAGAACTGCGAAAGCTTCATTTGAAAAAATTCGAACTCCATATGCGCCGCTTGGCTGAGATCTGGTTTGATCATGGAGAGCAGAGCGAATACTATGACAGCTTGACGGAATTTATTGTAGGAAGCGGCGCCTATGGACTGTCAGAGAATGCGAAAGCCAATTATGTGGCTAAACTGAGCGGAAAGAGGAAAGGAATTGGAGTGGGGATTCTCCGTGCCAGGCTTAGAATGATTTTTCTTCCGTTCCCATATATGAAGATGCAGTACTCCTGTCTGGAAAAATTTCCATTTCTGCTGCCAGTGGCATGGATAATGCGCATATTCAGGACGTGCTTTAAGCGGCGGGGTAGGGCGTCTCAGGCGCTGCGCGGCGTGAAGGTGGATAAAGACGCTGCCCTGCGGCAGCAGGAACTTCTGGAAGAATTGGAGCTGTGGCAGATATAACTCGGGAGCCGGATAAATGAAATGCAAATGAGGGGCAATGCGGCCGGCGGAAAGGAGCGATCTGTAGAAATGGGAGAGGACTATTTGAAAAAAGCTAAAAAGCAAAGAAAAGCTGACAATATCGGGATGAACAACGGCGGAAAGCACAGGCGCGGATATCGTGGGAAACGAGGAGACAAAAAGACGGCGATCATTGCCGGCTCGGTAATTGCCGCAGTCGCTGCCTGCGCAGCAGGCGGCGTTATTATTTGGAATGTGCTTGGCAGCAGACCCGTGGCGGAAGATACGGTGCGGGAATATTTCGACTGCCTGAATCAAGGAGATTACGCAGGGATGTATGCGCTGCTGAGTGACGATTCAAAAAAGCAGTATACAGAAGAGGCGTTTGTAGAGCGAAACCAGAATATTTACGAAGGAATCGAGGCGTCGGATATAAAGATTACGCTTGCAGAGGGGGAGACCGGAAGCAAGGATGTGACAAGGAAAGAAACTGAAACTGTGGCGTATGGGACCTCTATGGAAACAGCGGCAGGCAGCCTGGAATTTG
>DXIU01000029.1 GCA_019112765.1 Candidatus Mediterraneibacter norwichensis
GGATCTAAAGTATCACTACTGGCTGGATCACCTGCCGTCTCCGCCGTTAAAGCTCCCCGCTGTTTTTGCCTTATGAGGATTTGCGAAGGGAATTTCCGGACTGAGCAACAGAAAAACGGAAGTCCGGAGAGTTTTTGGATGCGCCTTTCAGAAGAGGGGGACAGGGAATTCTGATGACTCTGGAATGAGTTTAGAAAAATAGGAACCTGAGAATCAGCGTCAGGATCTGCGGCGGGCTCTGTCCGAGCGCATGCGAGTTAGCCCGCTGCAAATCCTGCTTTTAGCTGATTCCCAGGTTCCGTTATTTTTCTTAACTCATGGAACGGAATCAGAATTCCCTGTCCCCCTCTTCTGAATACGTCCTTCAAACACTTTCTTGTCTTCTGATTTTCTATTTGCTGACGGAAAATCCCTTTGACAAATCCGAAGTTATTTCACAGAAAAATTTTGCAACCTTCTTTGTTTGGTGGTATTATGGATGTGATTTTGCAGACAGGAGGATTTCTTATGAATATTTCATATCGAATAGAGTGCCTGCGCCGGGAAATGGCTCAGGAGAATATTGATATTTATATTGTCCCTTCTGCGGATTATCACGGCAGTGAATATGTGGGAGAATATTTTAAAACCCGTGAATATCTCACAGGATTTACCGGATCCGCCGGAACGGCAGTATTCACTATGGACAGAGCAGGACTGTGGACGGACGGAAGATATTTTATTCAGGCAGAAGAACAGCTCAATGGTACAGAAATTCAATTGTTCCGCATGGGTGAGCCTGATGTAGATACAGTAGAATCATTTCTGGAAAAAGAACTTCCGGAAGGCGGCGTAATCGGTTTTGACGGCCGTGCTGCAGAGCTTTCGGCAGGAGATAAATACAGAAGAATTGCAGAAAAAAAAGGCGGCTGTATCCAGGCATCCTTTGATCTCGCGGACCGGTTCTGGAAAGATCGTCCTGCACTTCCCGCCGGGAAAATCTGGCTGCTGGATGAGTCTTATGCCGGTGAAAGCGTATCTGCAAAACTGTCCCGTGTACGGGAAAAGATGAACTTTTATGGAGCAGATGTTCATCTCCTGTCCAGTCTGGATGATATTTCCTGGCTTTTTAATATACGGGGAAATGATGTCGCATACTGTCCGGTAGTACTTGCGTTTGCCATAATTGAAGAAGACAGTGCCCGGATTTTTACAGATGAAAAGAAAATCCCGGCTGAAATCCTGAAAATGCTGCAGAAAAACAACGTTGCTGTCCGTTCTTATGAATCTGTATATGCTGCGGTGGAAAATCTGGCCGGGCACAGAGTCCTTCTGGATCCGGAACGCACAAGCTACAGTTTATACTACAGCATTCCGGATACTGCGGAAGTCATTAAAGCACAGAATCCTTCCATTCTGATGAAATGCATAAAGAATGAAACTGAAATCGAAAATATCCGCAGAGCGCATCTCAGGGACGGAATTGCTCATACCCGGTTTCTCTGCTGGCTGAAGAAAAATATCGGAAAGATTCCAATTACCGAAATTTCTGCCGCACGGAAACTGGAGGAATTCCGTGCACAGCAGGAAGGCTTTCTGGGACCGAGTTTTTCTCCGATCAGTGCAGCCGGCAAACATGGAGCAATTGTTCATTACAGCGCCTCGGAAGAGTCAGATGAAGAGTTAAAAGAGGGCACGCTTTATCTGAGCGATACAGGCGGACATTATCTGGAAGGATCTACGGATATTACAAGAACCGTGGCACTTGGCGTCATTCCGGAAGAACAGAAAAAACATTTTACAATTGTTGCCCGGGCAATGCTTCGTCTGGCAGCCGCTGTTTTCCTTTATGGCTCCAGCGGAGTTACGCTGGATGCCCTGGCAAGAGAAGTTTTCTGGAAGGAACGGCTGAATTTTAATCACGGAACCGGACACGGCGTCGGATACCTTCTGAATATTCACGAGCCGCCGATCAATTTCCGCTGGCGGGAAGGAATGTGTCCTTCACAGGTTTTTGAAGAAAACATGATAATTACCGATGAACCGGGCATCTATATAGAAGGTTCTCATGGAATCCGCCTGGAAAACGAACTTCTTGTGCAGAAAGATGTGAAAAATGAATACGGGCAGTTTATGCATTTTGAAATTCTTACTTTTGTCCCCATAGATCTGGATGCTCTGCTTCCGGAATATATGTCGGAAGAGGAGAAACATCTGCTCAATAACTATCATCAGAATGTATATGAAAAGATTTCCCCATATCTGAATGAGGAAGAAAAAGCCTGGCTGCGCAGCGCAGCCAGGCCAATATAGAAAATGGCAGGAAAGTAACTATGGAAACAACAGAAAATACAACAAATGAACTGATTATAAGAATTGAAGAAAAATATGCAAAGATGAGCAAAGGACAGCGCCGTTTGGCAGATTATATCTGTCAGAATTATGACAAAGCGGTATTCCTTACAGCAGCAAAGCTGGGCGAAATTGTAGGGGTAAGCGAATCTACCGTAGTCCGTTTTGCGACTCAGCTGGGATACAAAGGGTATCCCGGCTTTCAGAAGGCACTGGAAGAACTTGTCCGTACAAAACTGAATTCCATCCAGCGAATGGAGGTAACCTACGGCAGAATTACCCAGAGCGAGATTCTCCAGACGGTTCTTCAGTCTGATATAGAAAAAATAAAGCTTACTCTGAACAGCATAGATCACAGAGCGTTCGATCTGGCTATTGATACAATTCTTGAAGCGGAGAGGATCTATGTTATCGGAATCCGAAGCTGTGCGCCGCTGGCCTCATTTCTGAGCTTTTATCTCAATCTGGTCTGTGAAAATGTGACAGCAGTTACAACAAACAGTTCCAGCGAAATTTTTGAACAGCTTATCCGGATCGGAAGTAATGATGTAATTATCGGAATCAGCTTTCCGAGGTATTCCATGCGTACTCTGAAAGCGCTGGAGTTTGCCAGCAACCGGAAGGCCAAAGTGATCACGCTGACTGACAGTGTGCATTCTCCTATGAATTTATATTCTTCCTGCAATCTGATCGCGCGTTCGGATATGGCTTCTATTGTAGATTCTCTTGTTGCGCCGCTGAGTGTAATAAATGCACTGATCGTTGCTCTGTGCATGAAAAAGCAGACAGAGGTTATTACCACCCTTGAAACCCTGGAAAAAATCTGGGACGAATACCAGGTGTACAGCGGAGATGAACTGAATCCTCTGAATCAGTCCTTATCTGTTAAAAAAGAAGAGAAAATTTCCCGGGAAAAGGAAGGAAATAACGATGAGTAAAATAGCTGTTGCAGGCGGAGGCGCTGCCGGAATGATTGCTGCGGTTTTTGCGGCTCGAAACGGAAATGAAGTGTCTCTGTATGAGAAGAACGAGAAACTTGGCAAAAAACTTTTTATTACGGGAAAAGGGCGCTGCAATCTGACGAATACAGCGGAGATGGAAGATATGTTTAACGCAGTTGTCAGCAATCCCAAATTCCTGTACAGCAGTTTTTACAGTTTTACCAATGATCAGACAATTGCTTTTTTTGAAGAACTGGGAGTAAAAACAAAAACAGAACGTGGCGGAAGGGTTTTTCCGGCTTCAGATCACTCCTCTGATGTAATCCATGGGCTGGAACGTGAACTGAACCGCCTTGGCGTCCGGATAGAATTGAATACAGAAGTAAAAGAGATTCTGACAGAAAATGGAAAAGTACAGGGACTTATGCTGGCATTCGGGAAAAAGGTGGAAGCTGATGCCGTAATTGTCGCTGCAGGAGGACTTTCATATCCATCCACCGGTTCTACCGGAGACGGATATCGGATGGCAAGATCCTGCGGTCATAAAGTAACCCGGCTCTTTCCGGCTCTGGTTCCAATGGAAGTAAAAGAATGGTATGCGAAAGAACTGATGGGGCTGTCTCTGCGCAATATCGAAATAACGATAACAGACGGAACGAAAAGACTGTATCAGGATTTTGGTGAAATGCTTTTTACCCATTACGGAGTAAGCGGACCTGTTATTTTAAGTGCCAGCAGCATTGTTGGCAGCCGTCTGGCAGAGAAGGAACTTACCCTTCACATCGACCTGAAGCCCGCACTTGCGAAAGAGCAGCTGGATAAACGTGTACTGCGGGAATTTGACGCAAATCATAACCGTCAGTTTAAAAATGCCTCAGCCGGGCTTTTCCCTGCAAAACTTCGTCCTGTCATAGTGGAACTTTCAGGTATTCCTGAAGAAAAAAAGGTGAATGAAATCACCCGGGAAGAGCGGAAAAAATTCACAGATCTGATAAAAGATTTTTCTATGACGCTTACCGGCCTGCGAAGTTATAATGAGGCGATTATTACCAAAGGCGGTGTATCAGTAAAGGAAATTGATCCCGGAACCATGGAATCAAAACTGGTAAAAGGACTTTTCTTTGCGGGAGAAGTACTGGATCTGGATGCGGTAACAGGAGGATTCAACCTGCAGATTGCCTGGTCAACCGGTTTTCTCGCCGGAACATATGCCGGTGATTCCAGTCAGTCCTGATTTCCCCATAGTCTGCGCAATAATTATATATCTATAAACTTGAGTTTCCGCAAACTGCATTGAAAAGATAGATATGTCCTCTCCAAGTACCAATCTGCCGTTTTTTTGAGAGTTCTGGAATGGCAGTACCGAGAATAGAGGCACTTTTATAAGCCCCGCCGGAACC
>DXIU01000030.1 GCA_019112765.1 Candidatus Mediterraneibacter norwichensis
CCTGATCGATATTTCCAGCCGCGACCGGCATATGAGAAAACTGGCCGACAGCATCAACAGGGAACTTCTGCTGCTTCAGGATGACCGCCGCCGCTGTCAGCAGGGTGATCAGGATCTGAAAAATGCCGTCACTAATATTTCCCATGATCTGCGTACACCCCTGACTGCCATCTGCGGTTATCTGGATCTTCTCGACCGGGAGGAAACGTCCGAAGCAGTCAGCCGTTATCTGAAGATTATCCGGGGACGCACAGAAAATATGCGCCAGCTCACGGAAGAACTGTTCCGCTATTCGGTATTTACTACTGTATCAGGCGGAACCCCTGATGAACCGGTAATCCTCAATCGTTGTCTGGAGGACAGCATCTCGGCCCTTTATGCCTCTCTGAAACAGAAGCATATCACGCCTGAAATAACCATGCCAGAACAGAAAATAAGCCGGATGCTTAACCGCAATGCCCTCTCCCGTGTCTTCGGAAATATTATCAATAATGCGGTCAAATACAGTGACGGGGATCTTGTCATTACCTTAAATGAAGATGGCGAAATTACTTTCGCCAATCATGCATCTCAACTTGACGAAATCAAGGTGGGACGTCTCTTCAATCGCTTCTACACCGTGGAGACTGCCTCAGCAGAATCGACCGGACTCGGGCTCTCTATCGCAAAAGTGCTGACTGAGCAGATGAGCGGGGAAATTTCGGCGGAGTATAAAGACGGAATGATACGGGTAAAAATAAACTTCCCGGCATATCCATGTCAGAATCCAACAGCCTGATTCTCAACAGCCAGGTTTGTCGGAAATGTCAATGGACATTTCTCAGAATCCATGATAAAGTAGTTCCACTGGTGATGAACGGAACTTGGAAGGAGATGACAGGATGAACGAAAATGACAACAAAATGCTATTAGCTATCTCTGAGTTATTGGACAAAAAACTCAGTTCTGAACTTCACCCAATAAAGAACGATCTCGGTGTAATGAAAGAAAATAGATCCGTTGTTCTGAAGCTTGTACTCGATCTGAAGGAAGATGTTGATTTCTTAAAGGCAAAGAATTCCTAAATATTTCCCCAAAACATAAATATAAGATATAGAAAAGATTTCCCCTATGGTTTAAGCAAAACCTTAGGGGAAATTTTTAATACTTCCTGGCAATATTGTTAAGCTCTATTTTATTCTTCGGAATTTTTCTCTGTGCTTTCATTCTCAGCCGTCTGCTTCTGTCCTTCTTCCGCCTCTCCTTCCCCAGTATCCACACTCTCGATCAGCATGGAATCCAGCTTATCCATATCCTCCTGATTGATCGTAAACTCCCTGCTGCCGTTCTTTGTGACACGCAGTGTCACATTTCTTGCTCCGCCGTACAGCATTCCGGAGTCCACACGTTCTTTAAGTACATCATAATAAATCTGATAGATCTGGCTCTGCATTTCTTCATCTGTCGGCATCTCACCGCCATTCATCACGCTGTCTGTGACTTCCTGAGCATACTCCTGAGCCCGTGTCTGGAACGTCTTATATGTATCAGTAAAAAGCGTGATCGGTTTGATAATGACCGGCACTGTATATGTGCCATCCACCTGTTTTTCAGGCTCCCCGATCGTATAACTGACCTTTCCGGCGATCTCTCCGAAGAGTTCCCGGTACCTGGGCATCATCTCCTCCGGCATCTCAGAACTCTCAAAGCCCGCCATGGTAGCATCCAGATTGTCCTCAAATATCTTTTCCGCTTCCTCCTTGGAAATTCCGGTAATCTCCACATACTGATCCGTTTTATTTTTGTAGGATGTATCCAGAACCGCCTGTACATATTCCCCTGCGTCGAACCGGTTGATATACAGATAAATACCGGCAGAAGCCCCTGCTGCAATGATAACAGCCAATATAACTGTGATAAGAATGATCTTTTTCTTCTTTGTCATCATGTTCCTCCTTTTCGTATGTTTGCCACAGTATACCACTGCAGCAGTAAGAAAAAGGAAGAATCCTGTCGTCACTGGAAAAAGAGCAGCCGCCTGCCCTTTTTCACTAAAATTTCTTTCATTTTCTTCTGACTTCCGTCACTCGCCTTTGTGCTGTACACAACTCACATGAATGATAGAAGTCGTTTCCTCGTCCACCACCGAAACATCAATGTCCGAAGAATGATCCAGCGGGTAAAGAAGCGGCTGGATATCCAGCTCATCAGGAACCAGCTTCTGCTTCAGTTCCGCCACTTCATCCGCCTGTTCATAATAATTCATATGCGTGCCGCCTGATGACAGTCCGCCTGTGCCGGCTGCAGGAAGAGATTCCATCTCCTGTATAGAATCCACCTCATAGTCTCCCAGAGTCTTCTCCGTGTCAACACCGTATTCTCCGAGGAGTTTGCACGTGCGCTCAAAGAACGGATAGACAAACATATCCGTAATCTCTCCGTTCTTAGAAGATTTGATTCTCACATATCCGCAGGGGAGCTCTTCTTCAAGCTGTTCCATCCGAAGCCCGGATACATCCTCACGGTATACGTTAAGAAGCGCTTCTTTCTGATCTCCTGTGATCTGAAGGGCGGCTCCTTTTACTCCGTCCTCCCATGTAAAACGGTCATCGGATACATCCTCAAGTGTCACAGCCGGATAAGCGATCTGTCTGTACTCATCTGTCTCATAAACGGCGGCAAACATTTCGACCTGCTCCCTGTTCAAAGGATAAGAGCGGTAACATGTACTGCCATCAGACATATAATAACAGACTTTCGCTCGTGTATAAGGGGCGTCGTCTGCTCCTTCATTCTCGCCCGGATCATTACGGATAATCTCCTGCAGCCACCCGAGCACTGCCGTCCGTCCTTCACCTTTCAACCGGTACTCATTTAACTGCGCATTTGTCTCATATGTTTCCCTTTTTCCTGACACTTCGCTGTATGTCCAGTAATCCATTCCGATTCCGTCGATGCTGATCCCTACGCTTCCGGCATCTTCAGGGAAGTATGAATCGTAGGCAGACGCCCCTGCCGGAAATGCCAGGCCGGCGGCAAGCACTGCCACGGCTGATACTGCAAGCTGCCACTTTCTTCGCAAAAGCTTTGCTCCCGTGCCCTGCACCGCATATTCCAGCAGACAGTGTATCACAAGAGCAGCGCACACGCCGCCTGCAGCACAAGCGATCAGATTGCCGATACCGACAGAGGCTGCTCCCATAAAATTGAAATCAGAAAGAAAACTGAAGATCCACAATCCTGCCAGGAATGATATCAGCAGCTGGACAGTCCGCTCCGCCAATGCAAAGACAAAAATCCTTCCTGTTCTCTCCGTCTTTCTCTTCCCCTGCGCAAATGCAAACAGTACAAACGGAATCCCGATCCACAGGACTGCAGCTGCTATAGAAGACATTCCCGGTGTAAAGGAAAGCACGAAAGGCTTTTCAAACACACTCATCCCCGTCAGGTCTGCTGTCAGCCGCTCCGGTGACAGGACAGTGTAAAGCCGTTCAAGAAGCGGATTCTTATAATATGAAATAAAATAATTTTCCGAAAGCGTAATACAGATATTTCCTGTCAATATCGGGAAGTACAGGATTCCGGCCGCACAGACCGCAATGGCAGATACGATATTCCCGCAGATTACGATGCACAGGATTCCCAAATGATAAAAGATCAGATACGATGCCCCATAGACAAGAATGCTCTTCAGGGTATAACTCCCTACATAAGGCCCGAACTGAGGATCTATGGCTGCCTGATAAAGCCCGCAAACTGCCATAACGAGAATCAACGGCACAAGCACATGAAAAAGCCCGTGTACATACCGGCTCCAAAATACGGTACCCCGGCTGACCGGAAGACTGTAGTAAAAGTCCTGCTGTCTCTGCCTGAACAGATAAAAGAACTCGATAAACGCTGTGAGGATTCCCAGTCCCATGCAGATCCACCGGAGTTCCAGAACAGTGCCCCCGATCCCGAAATATGTACTCTGTGTATCAAAGCTCAGCCGCGTGACGGCGAGGATGCTGTAGAGGATGAGTGATCCCCAGCCCAGCACAGCCACAAGATGGCCTCTGCCCGCTTCTTTCATCCAGTTAATGAAGCACTTTGCAGATGTCATATCCTTTCACCTCCATTTCCGCGATAAAGATTTCTTCAAGACTCATAGGTATTTCATTTAATACGCACGGATGCTCCTCATTCAGCTTTTCCAGAATTTTCTCTTTCTCTCCCCTTGCAGTCAGTGTAAGGAAAGTGCCTTCTGAACTGATGCGTACAATATCAAGTTCCCGTGCCAGCCTGTCCGTAATCTCCTGCATCTTCTCTCCGGCATCCGTCCGGTTATCATCTGCATCGTCCTGCCAAAATGCGCACTGATATTTCCACATATCTCCGGCCTGTATGCGCATATCTCCGGCAGTCACCAGCCCTCCTTTATGCAGGATCGCGATGTTTCCACAGATATCCTCCAGCTCATACAATTTGTGGGAAGCTACGACCACGGTAAATCTGCGCTCTTTCATCTCCTGCCGGAAAAGACCCTTCATTACATCCGCGGCGATCGGATCCAGTCCGTCAAACACCTCGTCGCACAGCAGATATTTCGTCCCGGCACTAAGCGCCAGGATCAGAAAAGCCTGCCTCTTCATCCCCTTGGAAAATGTCCGCAGAGGCTGCCTCATATCCAGATTCAGAGATTCTGCCATATAGCTTACTCCCTCTGCATCCATTTGGGGATACTGGCTCTGATAGAACTTCGTCATCTGCTCCATTGAGGCATTCGGAAAATAATACGGCGTATCCGGCAGGTAAAATATCTTCTCTGACGCAGCGCTTAAAGGTTCGTCATCTACAAGTATTTCCCCCGAATCCGGCTCCAGTATCCCTGAGAGCAGCCGGAGGAGCGTCGTCTTTCCCGCACCGTTTGTCCCAAGCAGGCCAAACATCATTCCTTCCGGGACATCAAGTGAAATCCGATCCACTGCCCGGTTTGTACCGAATATCTTTGTAAGCTCTTTCACGCTTATCATGTAATATCTCCTTAATTTATTTAATATTTTTGTAATAATTATAATATATATTGATGTCCGTTTAAAGCATATAGTAATATATCCGGCAAAAGATAAAAGACTCCGGAATGCGTATCAGCCATACCTCTCTCTGCATGGCTGATACCGCGTTATTCCGGAGCCTTAAAACTCAAATGAAACCGACGGTCAGACTACCGCCCACGGGTCTTCTTTTCCCTCTGCATGGTAAATACAGCTGAGCATAGAATTCTTCACC
>DXIU01000031.1 GCA_019112765.1 Candidatus Mediterraneibacter norwichensis
ATATGACTATGTTATAGAATTAGATGTAAAAGGATTGTTTGACAATATCGACCATGAATTGTTACCTTAAATGTAAGGATGGTGTGATACGAAATAACTTTATCGCAACGGTCAGTAAAACGGCAGCGAAAGGTTTCAGGGATAAGATCAAAGCACTGGAGATACACAAGAAAATCGGGTGCAAGATAGACATGATTGCAGAATTGCTGAATCCGATGCTTAGAGGGTGGATGAATTACTTTGGGAAATTTAATCCGTCAGCAATGAAAAACACGTTACAGTGTATTGAACACAGACTGATAAAATGGGCAATGTGCAAGTATAAAAGTTTTCGTGGACGCAGGCAGAGGGCTGAGAAATGGCTTTCGTCTATCAGAAAACGAGAGCCGAAGCTGTTTGCTCATTGGAGCAGGATGTACTCGTATTGCTAAATGATAAGAGCCGTATGAAGGGAGACCTTCACGTACGGTTCCGTGAGAAGTTTGAGGTGAAAGTCCTCTTACTTACTCGACTGAGAGGTCGGAATTTCTCAACTATGAGAAATTCCTCTTACTCGATTGGTATATTGAAAAAAAATAAATTATAGGTGGTTGTATATGATGCTGAACAGCGATATATTATCTTTAAGGCTTAAATTATAGTACAGATATACTTTCTGATCATTATGGAAACTGATTATTTGACCGAGCCTGCCTGAGTATAACGCAGATAATGAATATGTAGAAAATGAATAAAGAAATCAAAAGAAAATGGAGGTATGAGGATATGATCCATAAAAAACAGCTTATTGGCAAACTTGAGAAGATTGAGAGTATACTGGTCCCGTTTGAACTGGCGGAGAAGATCAGAAAAGATAAGGATAATCTGATAAGTGATATACGGAACTATCGATTTCGGGTTTTGTTGACAGGAGGATTTTCTTCAGGAAAGAGCGCACTTCTTAATGCACTTATGGAGAGATATGTACTCCGGGAAGATCAGGCTCCTGAGACAACGATTGCAACAGAGCTCGTATGGGACGGTGAGGAGTATATTGAGGCAATAAATGAAGAGGGGATAACACGAAGGTTTGATATGATCAGTCCTGGCAGTGGCATGCCTCAGCCATCTGATGATTATGCGGATGGACTTAATACGAAAGATTACCGATGTCTTGTATATCATTTGAATAATGACTTTCTGAAAAAGACTCAGGATATTATTCTTGTGGATATGCCCGGGATTGAGTCCAATATCGACAGCCATAACAAAGCTATTTCGCAGTATATCACCAGAGGTAGCGCATATCTGTTTTTGGTAAGCTGTGAGGACGGTACATTGCGGCGGTCTTCGATTGATTTTCTCAGGGAGGCGTCTCAGTACCCTCAGAGCATGATTTGCCTCATATCAAAATGTGATCTGCGATGCGAAGAGGAGACAGAACAGGTGTGCAACCAGGTAAAGGAGGATATCTATGCGGTCTACGGGCAGCAAGTCCCGACGGAGAAGATCAGTGTTTATGATGAAGATTTGGCATCGCATATCTGCAGACTTCTGGCCGGACTTGATTTGCAGGAGATATTTGAACAGAAATATGTGGGGAGGATTAATTCGCTAGTCCTTCTTGCGGAAAGCCTGCTGAGTTCTGCGGCAGATGCTCTCTGCCTGGATGTGACGGAGTTGGACAGGCGAATTGAGGAATGCAGCAGACACAGGGCAGAGGCTGAAAAAGAATTTATTGTGCAGAGAAAACGACTTGAGAAAAATTACCGGCAGACAGTGCTGCCTTCGATCAGCTATGATCTTAGGGCTGCTCTTACAGCTCAGACCGACAGGTTGACAGAAGCACTTTCGACAAGTCCAGAGGCGTTCAGTGCAGCGGTTAATTCGATTATCCGTCCGGTGCTCTATAATTCGACACATAAAAATATCGAGAGCAGTTTTGAAGCCTATGTTGCGGGTGTGGATGACTCCCTTTTTAAAGATGACAATGATAAGATAAAGCAGGTACTTACGGAAGGATTGAGCCATATCAGGGATTATGTGACGGATGGAAATGCAGAGGGCTCTGAAAAAGGGAATGAGTCTTTCGGTCTTTATCAGCTGACGGCGTCCGCACTTGCAATCACAACAGATATTATCGCACCGGTCATTGAACTTGTTATTGTACTTCTGCCGAATATTCTTGATTTCTTTGCCGGATTTGGACGAAAACAGAAATATGAAGAGCTCAGACAGAAGGTACAGAACATCATCATACCACAGATTGTTGATCAGATGATCCCGAAGATTGAGGAAGCATTGGATGAAACAAGGGCGGCTGTTATTACCGAATTTGAAGAAAAGATGAAAACCATGATGCAGGCGCAGGAAGAGACGCTGGAAAAATGCCTTGAGGAGAAGAAACAGCGTACACAGGATCATGAGGCTGAAGAAGAAAAGATCAGAGAAGCGATACATGAGCTGAACAGTCTTATTATGTAACAGGAGTGTGAAAAACATGATAGAACAAAGGAAAAGTGACAGAGAGTTCCTTGATTTGCTGGAACGGATAGGGAAAGAACTGGCAGAGGACAACAGCGTACTGAATCCGGAAAATGTATTTGTATTTCAGAAAGGTGTGAAAAATGCCAGAGAACAGATAGAAGTGATAAAGAAAGAGGGGCGGAGGATCAGTGTTGGAATTATCGGCTGCGTGAAAGCAGGAAAATCCACTTTTTTGAATGCGCTTTTGTTCGGCGGCGAAGAGGTTTTGCCGCGGGCGGCGACCCCTATGACTGCTTCTCTTACAAGAATATCCTATTCGGAAAAGCCAAAGGCAAAAGTAGTATTTTACAAAAGCTATGACTGGAAGAATATCGAGAACTTTAATCAGCTCTATGAGAAGAGAATTGATGATGAGATCGCGAAAAGAAAAGAAGAGAATGCAAAAGCTGCGGGTAAAAAGAAAAAAAACGGTCTGTTTTCTGTGGATAGAGAAACGGTAGAACGTCAGATCAGCCTCGAGCTTCCTGACAAATATAAATCGTGTCATGAACTTATAAAAATGGTAAAAGAGAATAGGTTGAATGTAGATGACTATCTTGGAAAGGCGGAAGAGATTGAGATAGACAGCAAGAAGCCGCTTGGCGAGAGTTTGAAAGAGTATGTGGGAGCAACCGGAAGATATACTCCAATCGTTAATTATATTGAGCTGGAAGTCGATAATCCCCTGCTTCAGGACCTGGTGGTTGTAGATACCCCCGGCCTTAACGACCCGATTACGTCCAGGGGAGAGCGAACAAAGGATTTCCTGGAAGCGTGTGACGTTGTGTTTATTGTCAGCAATATGAGTCAGTTCCTTCCGGAGGAAGACATCAATATGATTGTGAAAAATATTGGTGACACAAGTATCCAAAGAGCGTATGTCATCGGTTCGCAGCTGGACAGTGCACTCAGGCAGCAGCCACGATCTCTGGCCAGTATCCAGACGGCGTTTGACAATTGCTGTATCAGCGCAGGGAGGCGCTTCCGTGATGAGATCGACCAGGCATCCCGCATCCGGCCTGACAGTGTACTTCTTCAAGAGTTGAAGAAAACATCTCCTGAATTTGTTTCTGCTATGGCTTTTGGGATTGCAGCAAAGCAGAAAAAAGGAATCCGGCTGGAAAAGGATGAATTAAATGTCATTACGAATCTGGAAAAGCGCTTTTCGGATTTTCATACTGTTATAGAAAGCCCCGACGACTTGGCAGAACTTGCCAATATCGAAGGGGTGAGGAAAAGAGTACTGGAAAAAGTCCGCAGTGAAAACAGGAAGATCGCAGAAGGAAAACTGCAGGACTATAAACCGCGCACTGCACTGAGTATGGCAAAAAATCTTGAACGGATGGAAGAGGAGTGCTATGCAAATCTGAAAATGCTGCGGACCGGAGATATGGAGACGCTGGGTGAAAAGCTGAAGCTGCTGGAGGACAATCTGGATTCTATTCGGAGCAATATAAGAAATATTTTTGAGGGTCAGGATGTGCAGTGCCGTAAACAAATACAGAGCCTCAAGACAGAAATCGCCGGTGAAATGAGTGCTCATGACGGGCTGGAAATCGGGACACGGACGAGGACGGAAATGTGGACGGAACAGTATGGGCTTTTCGGTTTGTTTAAACGAACGAATCGCGAAGTGGTAAGGGATGATGTGGCTGATGTGTCTCAGGTTGTAAAGCTTATTAGTGGGTTTGGTGCAAGAGTCATGGAAATGATCAATGAGCAGCTGGACAATATTTTTGACATCAAAGGACTGAGCGACCAGATCAAAGGATGTGTGCTTGGAGCATTTGATCTCAGTGATGATAAATTTGACCGCAATGAGATCCTGCTCCCGTTAGAAAATGCCATGACAAATTTGACAGTCTATGAAGTGGAATTTGATTTTATGGATGAGATCAGCGAAACAATCTACAACGCGTTTCCGAACGGTCAGGCTGTAAATGAAGAGATTCATTGTCTGCGCCAGCTTCAGGAGAAAGAAATGCGAAAAGTGCTCAAAATATTCTGCCAAAAACTTGACGAAACGGCTGATAATATATCTGCAAATATGAATGAGCAGGCGGCAGTTTTTGTAGACAGTATCCAGAAAAAAATCTCAGTGAATATTGAACATATACGCCGGCTTCTGGATAACAGAGAAGAAAATGTCAGAGAATATGAAGCGGTGATCAGCCGGCTTCGCAGCAGCAGACAAGCACTTGTCAGCTATGCCGGGAAGGAGAAGGGCTGATGGCTTTAAAAAGAAACTTTGATTTCGATTACAGCGCCCCGATACTGACAGGCAACAGATACTTGGATAACCGGGAAAAAGGACTTGAACTTGTGGCACGCATCATTTCAGCGGAGCCAGATAAATACAGTGGATATGACAGAATAGACCGTATTATGGATGAGGAGATCCTGCTTTCAACCGGAAGTCTGAGGCTGGATGATGAGCTTGAGGTATACGCACGTTTAACTGCGCTCAGCGACAGACTCATGGAAGGAAAGTACAGGCTTTTAAAAGAGCGTACTGTGATCGGACTGGGAGGGAAATTCAGCGCGGGTAAATCATTGTTTATAAACTCCCTTCTTGGGAAAGATGAGCTCCCGGTTGATCAGGCTCCGACCACATCAGTTCCTACATATATCATATCAG
This sequence comes from Candidatus Mediterraneibacter norwichensis, assembly GCA_019112765.1. Classification (GTDB taxonomy): domain Bacteria; phylum Bacillota; class Clostridia; order Lachnospirales; family Lachnospiraceae; genus Mediterraneibacter; species Mediterraneibacter norwichensis. The sequence goes on from DXIU01000031.1 coordinate 5,144, forward strand.
GGAAGAAGGATGAGGTGTTTGCCTATACATTAAAAGGAACTCATCTTCCTCTGGACGGGGAGGCTGTAAAAGCAATTTCACACGGATTTCAGAAGGAGTACGGACTTGGGCTTGCCCGTTATATTTTATATCTATCAGTAAGGGTAGAAGGTTTTATGCCTGAAGTGGCACTTCTGGATACCCCGGGCTACAATAAGCCGGACGGGGGGACTGAAGATGAGTTTTCTGATTTAAGGAAGGCGTATACCCAGCTTCGCTCTATAGACTCGTTGATCTGGCTGCTCGATGTGCAGAACGGAACGATTACACAGAGTGATATAGATTTTATCCGTCAGCTCAACATGAATTCAAAGATACTGATCGTAGTCAATAAATGTGATCTTAAAACGGAAGAAGAATATGCGGTTGTTGTCAAAAGCGTCCGGGAATCAGCAGAGCATGCGGGGATCCCTCTTTTTGATGTGGTCCCTTATTCCTCCATGGATCCGGAGGCATATGAAGGTATTGAAAAAATACATGAATTCTTTGAGTATTCCCGAAAAACCGGGCTGAGGTCCGAGGACGTTGCCGCAGAAGCGGAGGGGATTCTTTCACGGATCAATAAGTCTTTTTCCGGACGCATAAAGCAGCTGGATTCTGTTGGGAATAGTCTGTCAAAGGCAATTTGTAAATCCTCAAATATTTTTGAAATGCAGTCCCTGGTGGAAATGTATGGTGAGATCAGCCTTGAATCTTCCAATATAAAACATGACCGGGAAAAGTTTAATAAGACAGCAGGCAGGCTGCGGCATATGATAGAGCGTTTGTGACTGAGGGGAGAATAATAAAATGCAGGATAATAGTGAAGAATATTTAAAACTGATATCACGTTTGTCTTCCGTAAAAAAGGAAGACAGGACAGAGTCGGGGAGAAGCTGGGAGAAGCTGTCGCAGTTTTTGAATACTGAGGCGGCAGCAGTGATCGAGGACAGCACATATCCGAAAAAAAGCGTCCTTAAGGCAAAAATCGACAACGCTCTGGATGACGCGCAGCTGTTTCTGCGCGAGCCGTATCTGTATGGAAAACCTGCAGTTGGCGTGCTTGGGGGAAAAGCAGCCTCGGCGGAAGCATCTTTTCTTCACCAACTTCTTAATTCATATATACCGTATGAGCTTTGTCTTCAGCGGTCGCTTCCATGTGCTGTATACAAGGGGGAACGTGTTCAAACAGCAGCAGTTGGAAAGAGCGGGAGCCTTATTCCGCTTGATATGGATGAATATTCATTGATGTTGGAGCTTTATAAGCAGAAACTGCGGATGGATGATCTGGCTGCAGGGATTACATTTTCCCTTCCGGATATGTCTGAAGGATATAATTTGATTCGTTTTCCCTGGTATGCGCAGGAGAAAGAAGAAGAGTATATACGTTTGGCAGGGCTTTGCAGCATATTTTTCATACTTTGGGACTCGGAATATCCAGACCGGTATGTGCCGAGAAGTGTAACAGATCAGGAAGTTCCGATAATTATTGCGGTGAGAGAAGAGGACGGCTCTGCTGTAAAATTTGCGGAAGAACTCCGCAGCAGAATACCAGGAGTTGATATTTCGGTAAAGAGTATAAAAGAATGTGCGTCGCTTATGGAAAAGCAGAATGGGATTCAATATAATTTTACTGTTGGAAACAGGATCTTTGCAGCTTTGTTAAAGCTTTTGGCTTATGAAAAATCTGAAGTGAAGAGGCATGCTGCAAATATAGAAAATCTTCAGCGCAGCGCAGTCTTTGTAGAAAATCTTCAGAATACACTCGACGAAATCAGATCCGTTAAATCTGCGCAGAAAAACAGGGAGCTGAAGAATATCGAACGACTTACCGATGTTCTGAAGGAGACGGAAACGCTGCTGCAGGATTTTGAAAATACGCTTCTGCTTCAATATCCTTCTGAGGTGCGGGAAATGCTGAAAAGTGGAAAGTCCGCAGCATCTCAGCAGGAAATGTATTCTGAGGAGGAAGTTCTTTTCGTAATTGGATCATTTGAGAATTCGAACAGCGATCAATCGAATGAGGATATAGCCATGCGTATCGTCCGGTCGTTGACTGAGAGAGGATTCAAATATGCAGCTCTGGACAATCTCTGGCTTCTGAAAGCAAGGGGGCAGCAGGTTCCGGAAAATATGTTGAATGATCTTATGTGCTATACAGGAAAAGACATTCGTTATATGCGGGCTGTGATTTGTTTCGCAGAGGAATTAAAGATTTCTGACAAAACAGCTGGCTGTATAGCTTCACAGATTCCGGCGAATACAGCAGATGAACTCTATTATCTGGCATATTATACAGAATATACAAGTGGAAATACGGCAAAAACTGTCAGTGCATATGAAGAGGCGTTTGAAGGCGGAAGCAGAAAAGCAGGAGAATGGCTCACAGATCACTATTTTGGAAAAGCAGAAGACAAAATTAATCTTTCTGCTGATTTCAAGACACGTAAGGCAAAAAAACTTGCGGACAGCCTTATTCCGCGTGCTGCAAGATATTATGGTATGTATTGCATTCTGAATCAAAAGAGGTTTTACAGACAGGGAATAACGTATCTGCGGATCGCTGCTGCGCTTGGCGATATACCTGCGATAAGGTTTTACGCGGGTTATCTTTTTGAACAAAGGGGCTCGGATGATAAAGAGACCGTTTATGCAGCTTTGGAATTGTATAAGTATATGGATAATCATAATATTGCGGAAGAGAATTTGTCTGACAAGATAGGAATATTGTATTATAGATGCAAAGATTATGTTAACGCCAAAAAGTGGCTTCAGAAAAAGCATAAAATGCCGGAGGCGGCTTATTTGCTCGGCAGTATGTACTATAGTGGGACGGGATCCACAGCAAAGAACCCTGCAAAGGCACAGGAACTGTTAGGCTATGCTGCTTCCAACGGAAACAGTACCATAAGAAAAAATGCAAAGCAAAAATTACAGAACATAGAGAAAGAAAAAGAGAAACGAGTAAAAAAACTTGCAGAACAGAAAAAAACAGAATATAAGAAGACTGCAACTTATTCAAGCCATACTGTCAGCAGCAGTTCAAGTGATGACTGCTTTATTACTACTGCTGTGTGTGGTTCGGAAGGAAAATCAGATAACTGCGAGGAACTCACAGCGTTTCGGCGTTTCAGAGACACAGTATTGAAAAAGACACCTGAGGGACAGGCGTTGATAAAGGAATATTACCGTATTGCTCCAGAAATCGTAAAATGTATATCCAGGGAACCGGACGCAGCAGAGATTTATCATTACCTTTATGAAAAATATATTGAACCTGGATACTTACTATTGATGCAGGGCAAACAGAATGAAGCAAAGCGGTTATATGCCGAGGGGGTTTTGAGGCTTGCAAAAAAGTATGGTGTTGAAGTGAGCGTAGAAGGATTTGAACTTTTCTAAAAAAATGGTTTGCAAAAAAACGGTCTCAAAAGGGTTGAAAAAATCAGAAATTAGCACTTACCTCTTGTCGTGTGGCGGGTGGTTTTGTCCTGTGGCGTCAGAGCCCGTAAAGCCTTATTTTACAAGGCTTTTGCGGGTTCTGTCTTTTTGCTTTATAGGAAATTCCGATTTTTGGATAAGGGGGAAAAGAAGCCCTGCTGATCGAACATATGTTAGATCAACAAGGGAATGGACATGACAATAGGACGATGGTTAGATTTAGAAGATATAAAAACCTTCTTCTCCAAACAAATCGTCAAAAGGGTCGTCTTCATTCAGAAAATAATCCATATCCAGAAGGTCATCCTCGCTCATATGGCGAAT
>DXIU01000032.1 GCA_019112765.1 Candidatus Mediterraneibacter norwichensis
TTCGGGGATGTAAGGTCGTTGATTGCCACGATCTCAAATCCTTCTGCTCCAAACATCTGTCTGAAAGCGAGACGTCCGATACGTCCAAATCCATTAATCGCTACTTTTACTGCCATGATTAATTCCTCCTAAAAGTTTTTAAAAATTCTTTGGCTGAAGTACAGCCTGGCAATGAACCCCTCACAAATGCACGCACGTATTGCTTAAGATTCATCAACTAGAGTAATTGTACTAAAACAGGAACAAAAATTCAAGTGCTAAATGTATTTTTAGCTAAACTTGTCTGAAAATGGGCTTTCTGTTCCTGTATTCCGCATAGTAACGGAACCCGCAGGATCTGAGTATATCACCTGCTTTTTCAAAATCAAACGCTGCATGCTCCGGTCTGTGGGCGTCTGCTCCCACAGTAATGATCTCACCGCCCAGTTCCCGGTATCTGCGGATCACATCCGGGTGAGGATTGCAGAATCCAAGCCCGTACTTAAAGCCGCCCATATTCATCTCAATCCCCTTTCCCATGCGGATCACTTTCTTCAGAATCTCGTCGATCTCATCCGAAAATGCCTGATAGGAATACTCCCGGGCCTGCCGCCTTCCATAGCGAACCACATAATCCAGGTGGCCCAGAACATCAAAATCCGACACATGATCCAGATTCTCCAGGGTAGCCTGAAACGCCTCCCGGTATACATCCGCATCACTTCGTCCCTCAAAAATAACGCCGTCATAGGGATCCTGCCCATGAATAAGATGAAGCGAACCAATCACAAAATCAAAAGGATACTTTTCTGTAATTCTCCCATACCTCTCTCCCAGGTGCGGCTGAAGTCCCAGCTCCACGCCAATGCGGACATCCAGTCTGTCCGCATATTCTTTTTTTATCTCTCTGAGAACCTGAAAATACTGATCCAGATCAAACAGAAAGGGATTCGCTCCTGTCTCACTGTCCTCCGGATAATCTTCGTCAATATGATCGGTAATACAGACCGCTTCCATCCCTCTCTCCAGAGCTGCGTCCAGCATGGTTCTTACCGGTGCATCGCTGTCGCCGGAAAACTCCGTATGCATATGGAAATCAGCCTTCACATCTGTTTCTGCAGGTTTCATAATATGGTTCCGCCTCCCATCACATATTCCCCGTCATACAGCACCAGAGCCTGACCCGGCGCCACCGCTCTCAGCGGTTCATCAAAATGACAGGTAATCTCATCCTCTCCGGTTCTCTCGGCTGTACACCAGGCCCCTTTATGATTGTATCTCACTTTGGCGAATGCCCGCACCGGAGATGTGATATCCTCCACAGACATAAAATTCAGCCTGCCGGCCCGCACAGTATCCGTCAGGGACTCTTCATAAGTACCGACTACGACTTCATTTGTTTCCGGCCGGATTTCCACAACAAAAGCAGGATACCCCAGGGCAAGCCCCAGTCCCTTTCTCTGTCCTACTGTATAGTGAATAATCCCTTTATGGCGGCCAAGAACCTTTCCGTCCGGAGTGACGAAGTTTCCTTCTGACGCCTTTTTTCCTGTCTCTTTCTCAAGAAATGCCGCATAGTTGCCGTCAGGCACAAAGCAGATGTCCTGACTGTCCGGTTTATCTGCCACCTTAAGGCCGATCTCACCGGCAATCGAACGGATCTCATCTTTTGAATAATCACCTACAGGCATAAGCGTATGGCTGAGCTGTTCCTGGGTAAGATTATAAAGAGCATAGGTCTGATCTTTTTTCAGAGTGGATGAACGCCGCAGCGCATACCGGCCATTTTTCAGTCTCTCAATCCGGGCATAATGGCCCGTGGCCAGATAGTCTGCTCCGATAGACAGGCTTTTTCTCAGCAGAGCCTCCCATTTCACATACCGGTTACAGGCAATACAGGGATTCGGTGTATGGCCGCTGTAATACTCCTTTGCAAAATAATCAATCACATTCTTCTGGAACTCTTCCCGGAAATTCATTACATAGAAAGGGATATCCAGAGCAGCCGCAACTCTTCTGGCATCATCCACAGCGCTTAAACCGCAGCAGCCGCCGTTCTCTTCCACGGAACAGGCGTCTTCTTCCTGCCAGATCTGCATGGTGACGCCGGTAACATCATACCCCTGTTTTTTCAAAAGATACGCTGCAACGGAGGAGTCCACTCCCCCGGACATTCCAATGACCACCCTGCTCATTAGTATTCCTCTTCTTCCTCGTCCTCATGTATATCTGACTTCGGTTTTGAAAGGCCTTCGATCTTTATGCCGTTTTTCTCCGCATAATCCCAGAGTGCCGCGTGAATCGCCTCCTCTGCCAGAAGAGAACAGTGAACCTTAACCGGCGGGAGACCGTCCAGGGCTTCCATAACCGCTTTATTTGTCACCTGCATTGCTTCCTGAATGTTCTTTCCTTTTACCAGTTCTGTAGCCATGCTGCTGGTTGCAACCGCCGCGCCGCAGCCGAACGTCTTAAATTTCACATCCCGGATAATCTGATTTTCATCAATATCCAGGTAAATGCGCATAATATCGCCGCACTTTGCATTTCCAACCGTGCCTACTCCGCTGGCATTTTCAATCTCGCCTACATTTCTCGGATGCTGAAAATGATCCATTACTTTTTCTGTATACATATTCCTCTGTTCCTCCTTTTTACTGATTCTCTTTCTGTTTTTTCACAAAATCCTCATAGAGCGGCGACATACTTCGCAGCTGGGCTACAATTTCTTTTAAGCAGTCCACCACATAATCCACATCTTCTTTTGTCGTATCTGCCCCCAGAGTCATACGCAGGGAACCATGGGCAATTTCATGGGGAAGTCCGATAGCAAGCAGTACATGAGACGGGTCCAGTGATCCGGATGTACATGCAGAACCGCTTGACGCGCAGATGCCTTTCATATCCAGCATAATAAGAAGAGATTCCCCTTCAATAAACTGAAAGCTAAAGTTTACATTATTCGGAAGCCTCTTTTTCCTGTCTCCGTTCAGTCTGCAGTACGGAATTTCCTGTTCAATACGGCGGATCATATAATCTCTGAGCTCTGTTTCTTTCGCTGCCCGCTCATCCATCGTCTTAAAAGCCAGCTCCGCTGCTTTTCCAAGTCCCACAATACCGGGAACATTTTCTGTTCCGGCGCGGCGTTTTCTCTCCTGCGCTCCGCCATGAATAAAAGAGCGGATTTTTACGCCTTTTCTGATATACAGAAATCCAATTCCCTTCGGGCCGTTAAGCTTATGTCCGCTGGCGCTTAACATATCGATTCCGCAGTCATCCACCTGAATGGGGATCTGGCCAAATGCCTGAACCGCGTCTGTGTGGAAGAGCACGCCTTTTCTCCGGGTGATCTCCCCGATCTCCCGGATCGGCTGAATCGTACCGATCTCATTATTTGCAAACATGACCGAAACAAGTATCGTGTCCGGGCGGATTGCCGCTTCCACATCTGCCGGGTTCACCAGACCGTTTTCATCCACATCCAGATAGGTTACTTCGTACCCTCTCTTTTCCAGGTACTGGCAGGTATGAAGAACTGCGTGGTGTTCAATTTTACTTGTTATAATATGTTTTCCCTTGCTTTCATAGGCCTCTGCCGCTGCTGTAAGAGCCCAGTTGTCAGACTCTGTGCCTCCTGCAGTAAAATAAATTTCATTATCCTTTGCCCCGAGTGCCTCTGCGATTCTCTCTCTTTGCTTTGTTATGACTTCTTTATTCGCCGCCGCGAATCCGTACACACTGGAAGGATTGCCGAAATGCTCCGTAAAATAAGGGAGCATGGCCTCCACCACTTCCGGTGATGTCTTTGTTGTCGCTGCATTATCCAGATATATCAGTTTTTCCACTTTTTTAACCTCCAGTATTTTCTTCGCCGTGGTCTGCAGGAACAGAGTTCTAATTCCTGCACCCCTCCCGGTTCTCCATATTCCCGCCGCAGTTTTTCTTCCGGCTTTCTTCCACAAGCTGGCTTAACATAATTTCATCCACTGTATGGTTGATGCTTTCATTGATCCGCTGCCAGACATACTTCGTTACACAGCTGTCAGCCGCTTTGCAGCCGCCTTCCGGATCCAGCCCCGCACAGTCCACCGGTTCCAGGCTTCCTTCCAGCGCACGGAGTACATCTCCCACTGATATCTCATATGCCGGCTTTGCCAGAATGTAACCGCCTCCGGCGCCCCGAATGCTTTTTACCAGCCCGGCCTTTTTCAGCATGGACATCAGCTGCTCCAGATATCTCTCGGAAAGTTCCTGCCGGGAAGAAATACTCATAATTGAAACCGGAGTGTCCTCACTGTACTGCGCAAGATCAATCAGAGCGCGAAGCCCGTATCTTCCTTTTGTTGACAGTTTCAATCTATCACCCTCTTCAAATCGCTGCGTTATTCCTAGCATTTTACTAGGATTTGCTTCTGTAGAATATCATTCTCTTCCTGTTCTGTCAAGAAAGAATCCAACATATCTTAATAAAATCCGTCATATCATAATAAAAAGTTCTGCCGGAGGATCGTTTCATGCCGTCAAAACATACTTTGATCCGGGGTGCTTTTATTCTGACTGCAGCGGGGTTTATCAGCCGTTTTATGGGGTTCTTTTTCCGGATTTTCCTAAGCCATGCTTTTGGCGAGGAAAATGTAGGACTGTATCAGCTTATTTTCCCCGTCTATGCCCTCTGTCATTCTGTAAGTACCGCCGGAATTGAAACTGCTCTTTCCCGGACCGTAGCCCGGAAAATATCTCTCAACCGTCATCAGGAAGCAAAATCCGCTCTTTTTGCAGCCCTGTTTTTTACAGTCTCTCTCTCTGTGCTGGAAATTATTCTGATCCAGCAGAATGCATCTTTTATTTCCGGTTATTTTCTGGGCGACAGCCGCTGCAGCGAAATGTTGATTATTATTTCCTACGCACTACCGTGTGCCGCTGTCCACTGCTGTATCTGCGGCTATTCTTTCGGGCTTCAGAAAACCGAAGTTCCTGCCGTCTCCCAGCTGATAGAGCAGTCTGCCCGTATTGCATTTGTCATACTCTCTTTTCTCCTGATCCGAAAAAGCGGCAGCATACCTTCGATCAGTATTGCTGCCGCCGGAATTGTCGCCGGAGAAATATTCTCTCTTCTGTACTCCTGGCGCTTTTTATCAAAAACAATCCGCCGCCCTGCCGGTCTCTCTCTTTTATCAATGAAAAGGCCGGCTGCCGAACTCCTCCGTCTGTCTTTGCCTCTGACAGCCAACCGGACGGCGGTAACTCTGCTGCAGAGTATAGAGGCAGCTTCCATCCCGGCCTCCCTTAAACTTTACGGTCTGAACACCGCTGACGCCCTGAGCACCTATGGAGTACTGACCGGTATGGCGCTGCCCTGCATTCTCTTCCCGTCTGCCATAACCAGTTCTGTAGGAACGGTTCTCATGCCTGCCGTCACGAAGACCCAGGCGGACGGAAATGCATCAGGCACGGTCAGTCTGATCAGGAAAGCAGCCGGCAGCTGTTTTTTTCTCGGTATTGCCTGCTGTCTGTTCTTCCTGATTTCCGGCCCTTTCCTTGGAAATCTTCTGTTTCACAGTCCTGCCGCCGGAAAATTTATTCTGACACTGGCCTGGATCTGTCCGTTTCTTTACGCAAACACAGCCCTTATCAGTTCGATAAACGGGCTGGGAAAAACCGGTTCTACTTTTCTGATCAACACATTGAGCCTGGGCATACGAATTGCCAGTGTATTTCTGATTATTCCCCGATATGGGATTATCGGATATCTGTGGGGGCTGCTCGCAAGCCAGGGAATTGTAACCGTTCTGGCCCTCTGCATTCTCTGTAATGCCGGGAAAAAGAACTGAGCCTGTTTTCACAGAACCCGCTTTCAGGTTTTTACGGCAGGAGCAGCCATTGTTTTACAGTGTGGAAAGGAACGCACGAACAAGCAGAGGATTTACATATATTTCAAGAATAAGTCCTGCCGCCATCATAAAAGAAATGAAAACCGTTTTCTGCCGGTTCCAGTGGCTGCCCGGATAGATAAAGGCATACCAGATAAGAACCAGATAAGCCGGAATATAGAATAAAAACTGAGGAAGCATTCCTGTTATACACAGAATGCTTCCTTTGATTCCCATATCTATTACTGCCAGAGAAATCAGAATGCCGCCGGATATGCCCGTCCAGACAAGGAACAGAACGGCGGCGGCTTTTCTTGCTTTTGTAAGGACCAGCCCTGACAGCACAAGAAAAGGAAAGATCCTGACCCGGATCAGATACCACAGATATTCCCCGGCCACAATATCAACAGACTGATACTGCTCCAGAAAGTATGTACTGAATATGCCTGGTTCCGCCATATATTTTACAGCAAAAAAATTGACATATACAATTCCAAGTAAAAATCCAGGCATAAAGAAGGCCAGCAGCTGTTTTCTCGTATGAAATATCTTCATGGAAACGCCTCCTGAGACAAAATTCTGACACGGTTTCTTCCCTGACAGATATTTCATTATATGCCGGACAGACTGATTTATTCGTTTCTTCCGTACTTTGCGTCATAGGCAAGAAGAGAGGAAACTGTTTTTGCGTCCTCAATCTCACCTGAGAAAATCTTTTCTTTCAGTTCTTCAAGAGAATATGCCTTCAGGTCAATAAACTCATCCTCGTCCAGATGCTGCTTCGAAGGGATCAGATTTCTGGCTACAAACACCTGTATTTTCTCATTGCAGAATGCAACCGTGGTCCTGAGATTAATCAGCCATTCCAGATTGTCACATCTGTATCCGGTCTCCTCCTCCAGTTCTCTGGCTGCGCAGACAATCCCCGGCTCTTCCGCTTCGTCCAGAGCTCCGGCAGGAATTTCCAGCGTATATCTCTCCAGCGCGTTTCTGTACTGTCTTACCATAAGAATTTTCCCATCGTCACATACCGGAACAACTGCAGCAGCGCCTTTGTGACTGATGAAATCCCAGACCACAGTATGATCGCCATTGATTTCCATTGTATCCTGATAAAAATCCAGAATAACTCCTTTAAATTTCAGTTCACGTTTCACCCGCCTGATCTCTTCACTCATCTTCTCTTCCTCCTGTCTCTTCTCATTAATCTAATCATCTCTGCTGTAAAAGAAAGCCCTCGTCTTTCGACAAGGGCTGCATCTTTTCTCAGCTGTTATGATTTTAAATTACTTCGCATAGTCTGTCGCCCGTGATTCACGGATTACATTGACTTTAATCTGTCCGGGATATTCCAGCTCAAACTCAATCTGTTTCGCGATATCCCTGGCCATAAGCACCATATCATCATCAGATACCTGCTCCGGAACTACCATAACACGAATCTCTCTTCCTGCCTGAACGGCAAATGACTTCTCCACACCTTTAAACTGGTTGGTAATGTCTTCTAACTGTTTCAATCTGTTTGTATATGTTTCGATGGTTTCCCTTCTTGCTCCCGGTCTCGCCGCAGAAATCGTATCCGCAGCCTGTACAACACACGCAATCAGAGTCTGAGGTTCCACATCTCCATGATGCGCTTCCACAGCATTAATAACCGTCGGGGATTCCTTGTACTTTCTGCACAGGTCCACGCCGATCTGAATATGTGAGCCTTCCACATCATGATCTATGGATTTTCCAATATCATGCAGAAGTCCGGCACGTTTTGCAACACGCACATCGAGACCGATCTCCCCTGCCAGGAGTCCGGCAAGCTGTGCTACTTCTATGGAATGTTTCAGAGCATTCTGCCCGTAACTCGTTCTGAACTTCATACGTCCCAGAAGACGGATCAGTTCCGGATGGATACCCGGCACACCAACCTCGAGGGCAGCCGCTTCTCCTTCTTCCCTGATCATCGCGTCAACTTCCTTCTGAGCCTTTTCCACCATCTCTTCAATTCTTGCGGGATGAATTCTTCCATCCACAATCAGCCTTTCAAGGGCTATTCTGGCTACTTCCCGACGAATCGGATCAAATCCCGACAGAACAACCGCTTCCGGTGTATCATCTATAATCAGTTCCACGCCGGTAAGGGTCTCAAGCGTCCGGATGTTTCTTCCTTCACGTCCGATAATGCGTCCTTTCATCTCATCGCTGGGAAGCTGGACAACGGAAATCGTTGTCTCAGCCACATGGTCAGCGGCACATCTCTGAATTGCATTGACAACATACTCTTTTGCCTTCTTGTCTGCTTCTTCCTTCGCCTGTGCCTCCAGTTCTCTGACCATTTTGGCAGTGTCATGCTTGACATCTTCTTCAACAGTTTTCAACAGATATTCTTTTGCCTGTTCGGAGGTAAGTCCTGAGATTCGTTCCAGTTCCTGTACACGCTTCTGACTCAGTTCTTCTACCTTGACTTCACGCTGACGCAGCTGCTCTTCCTTCGATGTAAGTTTCGATTCGCGATGTTCAAGAGCATCTGACCGCTTTTCCACTGCTTCTTCCTTTGCCAGCACACGCTTTTCATAGCGCTGCAGCTCCGCTCTTCTCTCCTTTGTCTCCTTCTCAAGATCATTTTTTGTCTTGATGGATTCCTCTTTCACTTCCAGGAGAGCTTCTTTTTTCGTTGTCTCAGCAGTTTTCACAGCATCGTCGATTATTTCTCTGGCTCTTGTCTCAGCATTTCCAATCTTACTTTCCGCATTCTTCTTCAGATTGGATACAGTCACTAAATGAGAAATAATACCGACTATCAACGCGAGGGCCACGGCAATTACTATACATAAGCCTAAATTCATTGCACAGGAGCACCTCCTTATTCAGTTTTCATTGTACATTTTATCAAAATACAACAGTTAAATTTTATACTGTTTTCACAACAATGTCAAGCATCCTCAACAGGATTTTGTATTACTTGACGGATTATCTCGTAACGGAAACCTTTCCGGGCAAGATATCCGTATATTTTCTGCAATTCTGCCCTGTCAGCGGAGTCCGGGTCAAACCTTTTTTTCCTCAGGATCTTCCTCACCGCCTCCGCTTCTCCCTCTTCTGTATAGCAATTGGAAAAGGCCTGTTCAATATCCGTTCCCGACACTCCTTTTTTTCTCAGGAGGGCTTCCATTTCCCTGCGGCTTTTCGAATCTCTCCGGCTGAGAATGAAATTTTCCGCGTATTTGACGTCATCCAGATATCCGAAAGAGCGGACATAGGCAACTGCCTTTTCTGTCACTGCCTCCGGATATTCCCCCTGACGAAGTTTTTCTCTCAGCCCGGCCTCTGTCCGGTCCATATCCTCAAGCAGATGCATGGCACGCAGTCTGGCACGCCTGTACAGGATATCCGTATAGATTGTTTCTAATATATCAGAGGAGAGGGACTCGCCTTCCCGGATCCCCAGTTTCTTCATCTCGCCCTTATACAGGACAAAAGCGGATTCTCCGTTCAGATAGATGCGATATCTGGTTTTCCCGCAGGGCTCAACTCGCGTAACTGTCATTTGCTTTTACCGGCCTTCAGTTTCAGGTCCGCGTTCTGCTCCTCTTTATCCTCTGTCTTTTCCCCGGCTTTTTCTTCTGTCTCAGGAGTATCTCCGAGATGATAATGAGCCCTGACTTTTCTGTCCAGCTCCTCCATCACCTCAGGATGTGTTTCCAGATAATTTTTCGCATTCTCTCTTCCCTGGCCGATCTTTTCGCCTTCGTAAGCATACCATGCTCCGCTCTTTTTCACTACATCAATACCGGCGGCAAGATCCAGAATATCCCCTGTCCGGGAAATTCCCTTTCCAAACATAATATCAAACTCCGCCTCTTTAAACGGAGGGGCAATCTTATTTTTCACAATCTTAATACGGGTACGGTTTCCTACTACTTCTCCCCCCTGCTTCAGCGTCTCAATCCTTCTCACATCCATGCGGACGGACGCATAGAATTTAAGCGCCCTTCCTCCGGTAGTTGTCTCCGGATTTCCGAACATAACGCCTACTTTTTCTCTGAGCTGGTTAATGAAAATCACCACACAGTTTGATTTGCTGATCACCGGTGTCAGCTTTCTCAGAGCCTGGGACATCAGTCTGGCCTGAAGCCCTACATGGCTGTCGCCCATATCTCCTTCTATCTCCTGCCTTGGTACGAGGGCAGCCACAGAGTCGATGACAATAATATCAATTGCACCGGAACGCACCATGGTCTCCGCAATCTCAAGCGCCTGATCCCCGCTGTCCGGCTGGGAAATGTAAAGTTCATCAATATCCACGCCGATATTCTTCGCATAAACAGGATCCAGAGCATGTTCCGCATCAATAAAGCCGGCAATTCCACCTCTCTTCTGCACTTCTGCAATCATGTGGAGAGCAACCGTCGTCTTACCACTGGACTCAGGTCCGTAAATCTCAATTACACGTCCTTTCGGAACCCCTCCCAGTCCCAGAGCCAGATCAAGACTCAGGCAGCCTGTGGGGACTGTCTCAACCGCCACATGCGCACTGGAATCTCCCAGCCTCATTACCGCGCCTTTTCCAAAATCCTTTTCCAGCTTAGCAATCGCCGCGTCAAGCGCTTTCTTCTTCTCTTCGTTCGTATTCGCACTATTTGCCATAAATCAATTCTCCTTTTTAAAATCGAACAGTTGTTCGCACCTGTTACTATAGTATTATACCGTTCTGCAAATGTCAACAACTTTTTTGATATGCGGCTATTATAGCATACGTATTGCGTATATTCAAGTCAGAGAAAAAATCTTTCAGACATAAGAAGAGTCCGGTCGTACCTTCCGGATTTCTGCCGGACTGTCCGAGCGGACTCTGATTTCAGTCTGCTGCTTCCTTCTGTTTACATATCCTGCTGAAGCGATCTCTTTTTCGTAATCGTTACAGTTTCATCATAACATTGGAATATTTCTTCAATTTTATCTTTTTTCATCTTCGGCGTAAGAAGGCTCACAACCGGTACAGCCACCAGTCCTGCAATCATAGCTGCCGCTCCCGCATTGATAGGAGACTCAATAAATCCAATGAACATATTGGATACGGTCAGACCTACGCCGGCAATAAATCCCGCCCATACGCCGGCTTTCGTAACACCTTTCCAATACAGTCCGTAAAGGAATGGCGCCAGAAAAGCACCGGCCAGAGCACCCCAGGAGATTCCCATCAGCTGTGCGATAAATGTCGGCGGATCTAAAGCAATCACAACCGATACAACAATAAAAAATACGATCAGAAGCTGCATCACTATAATCTGTTTCTTTTCGCTCATATGTTTCATCACATTGTCCTTCAGCAGATCCAGCGTCATAGTAGAACTGGAAGTCAGTACAAGCGAAGACAGTGTGGACATGGACGCGGACAGCACAAGCACCACTACAATTCCGATCAGGATATCCGGAAGGGACGAGAGCATATGCGGAATAATGCTGTCATATACGACCGTTCCTGCCTCGTCATAGATCTCCGGACCGTCAAACAGTCTTCCGAAACCTCCCAGGAAGTAACAGCCTCCGGAAACTACGATTGCAAATACAGTGGAAATCACAGTCCCTGTATTTACAGATTTTTCATCCTTGATGGCATAAAATTTTCCTATCATCTGAGGCAGTCCCCATGTGCCCAGAGATGTCAGTATAACAACACCCAGCAGATTCAGCGGATCCGGCCCGAAAAATGAAGTGAACGCCCCGGGCTGACCGGCAGTTACCGCTGCGTCACTGGGAATCCCGGCCATTTTTGAAACCGCCTCCATAAATCCTCCCTGGCCGCTCAGAACAGCCGCGATTACCGCAACAATTCCCACCAGCATAATAATCCCCTGGATAAAATCATTAATCGCTGTAGCCATATAACCTCCCAGTATTACGTATACAGCCGTAAACACCGCCATGGCAACCACACACCAGGAATAGGGGATATTAAATGCCATTCCGAATAACCTGGACAGACCATTATACACGGAAGCAGTATAGGGGATCAGAAAGACAAACACAATAACAGAAGCTACGATTTTCAGCGACTTGCTGTCATACCGCTCTCCGAAAAAATCCGGCATTGTCTTAGACTTCAGATGCTGTGTCATAACCTTTGTTCTGCGTCCCAGCACAACCCACGCAAGCAGACTTCCGATCAATGCGTTTCCGATTCCGATCCAGGTACAGGCAATTCCGTATTTCCACCCGAACTGTCCGGCATATCCTACAAATACAACTGCCGAAAAATAAGAGGTTCCATATGCAAACGCTGTAAGCCAGGGACCCACAGAACGGCTTCCAAGGACGAAGCCGTCCACGCTGGAAGCATGTTTTCTGGAATAGATCCCTACTCCTACCATAACAGCAAAAAAGACAACAAGCAGCACAATTTTAATTCCCATCTCTTTTTCCTCAACTTCCTTTTCTTTTCGGATATCCGATATACCAGAACGGATTACCGCGCTCACTCATTCGCTTTAAAGCGTTGCGCTTTAAAGTAATAAAGCATCCGGCTATAGAATAACACGGGCCTGCGGCCCGTGTCAACACTTAAGATATCCTATCGGCTCATTTTATCTACTCTGTCACGGATAATTTTATTGTAATTTTCAATCTTTCTGCTGTAGGGTTCATTCATAAACCGGGAGTTCAGCATAAAATCCGCTGTTGCAAGATTATTGGCAATAGGAATATCATACACTACCGCTATTCTGAGAAGGGCTTTTACATCCGGATCATGAGGCTGCGCTTCCAGCGGATCCCATAAAAAGATCATAAAATCAATCTGTCCCTCTACAATTTTTGCTCCGATCTGCTGATCTCCGCCAAGCGGCCCGCTGCAGTATCCCTTTACCGGGAGTCCGGTCCGCTCTGCAATCAGTTTTGCCGCTGTGCCTAAATCTTTTCCACTATTTCACCCTGTTTTTTATAAATACTGCCCGCCGGCACAACGCCTCTTACAGAAGAAAGCGGATAAATATTTGTATTCTTTCCCACAACAGTTCCGGGATTGAGAACGCTTCCGCATCCGACTTCGACTTCATCTCCGAGCATTGCTCCGAACTTTTTCATGCCTGTCTCAATATTTCCCTCCGGGCTTTTTACCACAACCAGTTTCTTGTCGGATTTCACGTTGGATGTAATGGAGCCTGCACCCATGTGGGATTTGTATCCCAGAACAGAGTCCCCGACATAATTGTAATGGGGAACCTGAACCTTATTAAACAGAATCACATTTTTCAGCTCTGTGGAATTGCCCACAACAGCGCCTTCACCCACAATTGCATTGCCCCGGATAAAGGCACAGTGGCGCACTTCCGCATCTTTTCCGATAATCGCCGGTCCATTGATAAAAGCCGTAGGAGCTACTTTTGCTGATCTGGCAATCCACACGTTGTCGCCGACTTTATCGTACTCCTCACTGCTCAGGGAATCTCCCAGCTTCAGGATAAAACTGCTGATCTTCGGCAGCACCTCCCAGGGATACTCCACTCCTTCAAAAATATCTTTCGCAATTGTCTCTTCCAGTGTATAAAGTTCTTTTACTGTTACACCTTTCATTTTTCTGTCTCCTTTTCCGCCGTCTGCCGGCATTTTTCTGTTTCTGACTCTGTTATATTCTGTTCCTGCTGATTTATTTTTCTATTCTCTTATTCTTTTTCTTTTTTCTTTCCTGCGGCACGGTTTTCCTGCTTTCCGCCGGACTTTCTGTGATACGACGCCGCCCTGTCATAGCATTCTCTGAGCTGATACTGGTTATGAAGTCTTTTGACCCCCGCTGTATGGCCGGCCACAAACCGGTCCAGCTTCACCATATATTCTTCCGGACTGATGGCTCCTTCTGCCACATAGGTCAGTCCCTTTTCCCAGCTTGCCGTCAGCTCCGGATTAAGAAGAGACTTAATGGAATGATCCACTACGTCATAAACCATCTCTCCCTGCAGGGTAGGCGTAATAATCTGTGTCTTTTTACTGAGTGCGAGATATTTTATATGAATCAGCTTTTTCAGTATCTCTGCCCTTGTAGCGCTTGTTCCGATTCCGCTTCCTTTAATCTGTGCCCGCAGCTCCTCATCTTCGATCAGCTGTCCGGCATTTTCCATAGCCAGAATTATAGATCCGGAATTATACCGTTTGGGCGGAGATGTCTCTCCTTCTTTGATTTCCAGATTTTTCACCGGCAGAATATCCCCCTTTTTCAGGCACTGCACTTTTTCAAAAAGAGCTTTATCCTGATTTTCATTTTCCGTGCTCTCATTTTCCTGATCTGCGGCACTCTGCCTGCGGACACCCGCTGCCTTCAGATACCCTTCCTCCGCCAGTACCCGGAAACTGGAAAAGAACCGTTCTCCCTGCATCTGTGTCACAACAGATATTTTCTGATACACAGCCGGAGGATAGAAAATGCTCAAAAACCTTCTCACAATCAGGTCATATACGTCCCGTGATACCGCCGACACTGAATTCAGCGCCTGAATCCCCTGTCCTGTAGGAATAATCGCGTAGTGGTCCGTAATCTGTTTATCATTGACATATCTGGTCTTTGCCAGGTTTTTATAGGACCCGAACTGAAGAATATCCCGGAGAAAAGGCGCTGCCGGGGCATATCCGGTCAGCCCGTTCAGCTGCCGGCTGATTTCTTTTGCCACAGCCGAAGAGAGCACTCTTGCATCTGTTCTCGGATAGGTTACCAGTTTCTTCTCATACAGCTCCTGCACAATTCTGAGGGTCTCATCCGGACTGATTTTAAACCGCCGGGAGCAGTCATTCTGAAGTTCCGCCAGATTATATAAAAGGGGCGTATTTTTCTTTTCTTTCTTCTTTTCAATGGATTCCACCTGACAGGCAGGAGGCTGTTCCCGGTTCAGGAATTCCACAAGCTCCTCTGCTTTTTTTCTGTCTTTAAACCCGTTTTCCTTATAAAGATCAAAAGACTCAAAATACCGGGAGCCTTTTACCGCTCTCCATTCACCCTCAAAAACAGGGCCTCCTGTATCGATTGTACTGACTACCCGGTAAAAAGGCGTTTTTCTGAATTCCCTGATCTCCCGTTCTCTTCGCACAACCATACCCAGTACGCAGGTCATAACCCGTCCCACGGAAATTGAAGAATAGCGGGTATTCAGATAAGAGGATATGCTGCTGCCGTATTTCAGGGTAAGAAGACGGGAAAAATTAATTCCCATCAGGTAGTCTTCCTTTGCCCTCAGATATGCGGATTCGCTCAGATTATCATAAGCCGACAGATCTTTCGCCTCCCGGATTCCTCTCAGAATCTCCTCCTCTGTCTGTGAGTCAATCCATACCCGCAGACGCTTTTTCCCTTTTACGTGCGCTTCCTGCTCCACCAGACGGTAAATATATTCTCCTTCTCTTCCAGAGTCAGTGCAGACATATATTGTATCCACATCCTCCCGGTTGAGAAGAGAACTTACAATCCGGAACTGTTTTTCCACGGCAGGGATCACTTCATACTTGAACTCTTCAGGAATAAACGGCAGAGTATCCATACTCCACCGTTTCAGCGCCGGATCGTATTCTTCCGGATAGCTCATTGTCACAAGGTGTCCTACACACCAGGTAATAACCGCTTCGTCAGATTCCATATATCCGTCTCTGCGCCCGGCATTTATTTTCAGCGCCTTTGCAAATTCCATAGCCACACTGGGCTTTTCCGCAATATATAATGCTTTTCCCATATGATGTAAATTCCTGTTCTGCCTTTCTCTTATCTGTCTGTCCGGAAACGGTACATGGTCCGTGTGTCATACTTTTCTCCCGCCAGGCACACCGGTCCCGGGAAATTCTCATGGTGAACCGCATCCGGATAAAAATGGGTTTCAAGACATACCGCGTCTCTGCTTCTGTAGCACGCTCCGCCCTTGCCCGTACTTCCTTCCAGGAAATTGGCGGTATATATCTGAACTCCCGGACGGTCCGTATACATCTCCATAATAATGCCGCTTTTATCTGCTGCCAGTTCCGCCACTTTTATAAATCTGCTGCCTTCTGTCTTCAGGATCCAGTTATGATCGTATCCGCCGCCCAGTCTGAGCGCTTCATAATCAGAGTCAATATCCGCGCCCAGCACCCGGCCGGCCCGGAAATCCATCGGCGTATCATCCACAGGAAGGATCTCTCCTGTAGGAATTGCCTCTCCGTCAGCCGGAGTAAAGAAATCGGAATCCAGAGTCAGTGTATGCCCCAGCGCTGTACCGCTGCCCTGACCGTTCAGATTAAAGTAGCTGTGGTTTGTCATGTTAATAACCGTGTCCTTATCGGGAACCGATTCGTAATGAACTGTAATCCCGTTTTCCTCATCCAGAGTATATGTTACATACATATCGAGAGCGCCCGGATAGCCCTGATCTCCGTCCGGACTGTGCAGAACAAAAGTTACATGGTCATCTCCGCTGCCGGCCATAGTCCACATACGTTTGAAATAGTAATCCGGACCGCTGTGAAGATTATTTCCATGGTCATTTTCTGCAAGTTTATAAATGATTCCGTTGATCTCGATGCTGGCTCCCCCGATACGGTTCGCGCTTCTTCCCACGGAAGCTCCGAAACACTCTGTTCCGTTCTCATACCCGGACACATCGTCAAAGCCAAGCACAACATCCAGCAGAGTGCCGTTTTTGTCCGGCGTGCGAAGGTTCACCAGCGCCGCGCCGTAATCCGTCACTGCCGCTGAAGTTCCACGGTCATTTTCCATAATATACAGGTGAGCCTTCTCACCGTTTTTCAGGGTTCCAAAGTCCTGTACTGTAAGTTGTTTCATACTGTATCCTCCTGCTTATTTTTCCTTTCTGCCAAACAGTCCGAATATTCTGTTCAGCAGAGAATTTTTCTCCTTTTTCCGGATATGCGGTGAAGGCCTTCTGGCATTTATCGCTTCTTTCATAAATGTCTCCTGGGCATTTACCGCTTTTTCTCCGGCTTCTTTCTTCCGGTAAGTTCCGTCACTTGTCATCTCCCGTGCCTTCACATTGTCGGAAAGCATGACTTTCAGATCATGGATCAGACGCCTCCGGATTGTCTCATCATAGATCGGGCAGGCTACTTCCACTCTGTTTTCTGTATTCCGGGTCATCATATCCGCCGAGCCGATATACACTTTTGCATCCGCTCCCCGGCCGAACACGAATACTCTGGGGTGTTCCAGAAATCTTCCTACAATACTTGTCACCTGAAGATTATCTGTCTTTCCCGGAATCCCCGGAAGTATACAGCAGATTCCTCTGACAATCAGCTGAATCTTCACCCCTGCCTGGGATGCCTGGGCGGTTTTCCGGATAAAGTCCATGTCCGTCAGAGAATTCATCTTCATCAGAATTCTTCCGTCTCTTCCTTTTGCGATCTCCTCGTCCATAAGCTGAAGAACTTTCTGTTTCAGGCTTGTAGGAGAAACGATCAGATGATTGTACGTGCCGTCCAGATTGCCGATAGACATATTCTTGAAAAATACTGCCGCATCCTCCCCGATCTCCTGGCTGGATGTTATCAGGGAATAATCGGTATACATTTTTGCCGTTTTTTCATTGTAGTTTCCGGTTCCGATCTGTGTAATATAACGGATCTCATTCTTATTCCGGTATGTAATAAGGCAGATTTTCGAATGGACTTTATAATTTTCAAACCCATAAAGCACACGGCATCCCGCCTCTTCCATACGTTCAGACCAGTCGATATTATTCTGCTCGTCAAATCTTGCCCGCAGTTCAATGAGCGCAGTCACTTCTTTTCCATTCTCCGCAGCTGCGCACAGATATTCCACAAGTCTTGCCTTTTTCGCCAGACGGTAAATGGTAATCCGGATTGTCATAACGTCCGGATCTGTGGAAGCCTCCTTGATCAGCTGCAGAAACGGCTCCATACTCTCATACGGATAAGATAAAAGAACATCTTTTTTCTTCACCTGCTCCATCACGCTTCCCTCGGAGAGCATGGATGAAGGCTGAGGAAGAAACGGCGGGTCTGTGAGCGCTTTTTTCATCGACTCAGGCACCCTATCTGCAATTGTGAATATAAATCCCAGTTTCATGGGCATTTTTGTGCGGAAAATGCACTCAGGGGCAATATGAAATTTTTCACAGAAAAACTTTTCCATTTCCTTTCCCAGCGGATTTGCCGCTTCCAGACGGACTACAGCCATTCTTCTCCGCTTATGGAGCGTCTCCTGCATGACAAACCGGAAATCTTCATTATCCGCCATCAGTTCATCATTAGGAGCAATATCCGCATTTCTTGTTACACAGATATAATTCTTATCCGACACCTGATATCTGTCAAACACCAGCTCCAGATACTCCATAATCACTTTTTCCATCCGGATATAACGGATGTCATGTCCGGGCAGAAACAGAACATCCGAAATATACTGGGGAACCGGAACAACTCCCAGCATGGTTTTTCCGCCCTGTTTCAGATTGGCGACCACATAAATTTCCTTATTTAAAAGATGAGGAAAGGGATGGTTTGCATCCACAATCTGAGGAGAGAGCACCGGGAGAATCTGCTCCTTAAAATATTTTTTTACATATTTTTTTTCCTGCTGTTCCAGCTCTTTAAATCCCAGGCCGCATACACCGTAAGGATGAAGCTGCTTCTTTATCTCCGCATAAGTCTTGTCTCTTTCTTTGTACAATGGAGCCACGGCACGGTAAATGGCAGCCAGCTGTTCTTCTGCCGTCATTCCGGAACGAATATCCTGTTTTGTATTATCCGCCGCAGCCATATCGTACAGACTTCCCACCCGGATCATAAAAAACTCATCCAGATTGCTGGTAAAAATAGCTACAAATTTCATCCGTTCCATAAGCGGAACGCTCTCATCCTGCGCTTCTTCCAGCACTCTGTGATTGAAACGGAGCCAGGACAGTTCCCTGTTCTGTGTATAATCCAGATTTTCCGGTCTGCTCACTGCATTTCCCCCTTCCTATTTCCCGAGATATTCCATCAGGGCATCCAGTTTTCTTTCCATAAGTTTGTATCCGTGCTCATAAAACGCATGCAGCGTCTCTGTGTTTCTCTCCAGACGGGAGACCGGCTTCACCTGGGGCCGGATCACAAACACTTTCCCTTTTTTCTCAAGCTGATCCAGATAGTTCATCGTCTTATTGTATTCAAAACTTCTCCGGAAAATCGTGCGTATCAGCGCCGGATAAGACCGGTATGCTCTCCGGTAAATCTTCTGCATTCCTTTTGAGACTGTCTGCTTACGATATCCCGCATTCTTGGTAAGTACTACCACGATCTTCTCATTTTCCATACTTTCCGCCCGGCGGATCGGCACCGAATCGGCCAGGCCGCCGTCCAGATACGGCACACCGTCTACATTCACAATCGGCGTAAGGAGAGGCATACTGCAGGAAGCCCGGCAGATCTTCATCAGCCTTTCCCGGTCCTTCCGTTCTGTCATGTACTCAGCCTTTCCCGTCACGCAGTTGGTCGTAACAAGCTGGCACTCTATCTCCGACTTAAAATAGGTGTCAAAATCAAATGGATAGATTTCTTTCGGATATCTGTCAAATATCATATCCATATTCATTATGCTTTTTTCCTTTACAAAATCCCGGATGCCATAATAATATCCCAGATCTTTTTCCTTTGGAATCATGCAGTCCCTGGTCCTGCCCGGCTGCCTGGACACGTAGCTTAACGCATTGCATGCTCCGGCTGATACGCCGATTACATGGGATGTATATATCTCCTTTTCCATCAGGAGATCCAGAACGCCTGACGTAAAAACACCTCTGGTCGCGCCGCCCTCCAGAACCAGCGTTGCTTTCTTTATACTCATTTTATATTCCCTCTCTTTCAGACACTTTTTATTTCAAAAGTTCTAACAATGCTATTATATACTGTTTTTTCCCGGACGGGAACCGTAAGTTTTATTTTTACAATAAGTTCGACTGTACAGACAGGAAGCCGCTCTCCCGGCGGTCCGGAGAAGTACTCCCGTATACGGGCGTTTTTATTTGCAAAGACAGGCCTTGCCTTTTGCCTCTGACCCGTGTTAATATAGGCGGTGGAAATCCGGCCTGTCTTACCGGATCAGGGAATGCTTCACTTTCCCTGCCGTATATAGAAGCAGGCCTGTCATCAGAGTTTCAGAAATAAGGAGATTACAGATGATTAGTGCAAATAATGTAACACTGCGTGTCGGGAAAAAAGCGCTTTTTGAAGATGTCAATATTAAATTTACCGAGGGGAACTGCTACGGTCTGATCGGAGCCAACGGGGCCGGAAAGTCGACTTTCCTCAAGATACTGTCCGGTCAGCTTGAACCTACAAAAGGCGATGTCTCTATTACTCCGGGCGAACGTCTTTCCTTTTTGCAGCAGGATCAGTATAAGTACGATGAATACCTTGTCCTTGACACGGTAATTATGGGAAACGCCCGTCTCTACGAAATTATGAAAGAAAAGGAAGTTATATACGCCAAAGAGGATTTTACCGATGAAGACGGTATCCGGGCCAGCGAACTGGAAGCGGAATTTGCCACTATGAACGGCTGGGAGGCAGAGTCAGATGCCGCATCCCTTTTAAATGGGCTGGGCATTGAAACAGAGCTTCACGGAAAATATGTAAAAGACCTGACCGGACCGGAAAAAGTCAAAGTACTTCTGGCCCAGGCTCTTTTCGGCAACCCGGATATCCTGCTCCTGGACGAGCCCACCAACCACCTGGATCTGGACGCCATCGCATGGCTGGAAGAATTTCTCATCAACTTTGAAAACACGGTTATTGTTGTATCTCATGACCGCTATTTTCTCAACAAAGTCTGCACGCAGATCGCGGACATCGACTACGGAAAGATTCAGCTTTACGCCGGAAACTATGATTTCTGGTATGAGTCCAGCCAGCTTCTGATCCGTCAGATGAAAGAGGCAAATAAGAAAAAAGAAGAAAAGATTAAAGAGCTGCAGGAATTTATCTCTCGTTTCAGCGCCAACGCTTCCAAATCCAAACAGGCAACATCAAGAAAACGTGCCCTGGAAAAAATCCAGCTGGATGAAATCAAACCATCCAGCAGAAAATATCCGTATATTGATTTTCGCCCGAACCGTGAAATCGGAAATGAAGTGCTGACTGTGGAAGGCATTTCCAAAACAATTGACGGAGAAAAAATACTGGATAATATCAGCTTCACTCTGGGCCATGACGACAAAGTCGCTTTTGTCGGCGGAAATGAACTTGCAAAGACGACACTTTTTAAAATCCTGATCGGGGAGATGGAGCCGGACGAAGGCACTTACAAATGGGGAGTTACCACCTCTCAGGCCTACTTTCCGAAAGACTTCGGCGGAGAATTTGACAGCGACTACAATATTACAGAGTGGCTTACTCAGTACTCTGAAGAAAAAGACGTCACTTACGTGCGCGGTTTCCTTGGAAGAATGCTTTTCTCCGGAGAAGACGGCGTAAAAAAACTGAAAGTTCTCTCCGGAGGGGAAAAAGTCCGCTGCCTGCTGTCCAAGATGATGATATCCGGCGCAAACGTGCTGATTCTGGACGAGCCCACCAACCATCTGGACATGGAGGCCATCACAGCGCTGAACAACGGAATGATCAAATTTCCGGGTGTAATCCTGTTCAGTTCCAGAGACCACCAGATCGTACAGACAACCGCCAACCGCATTATGGAAATCGTCCCCGGCGGACAGCTGATCGACAAGATCACAACATACGATGAATATCTGGAAAATGATGAAATGGCCAGAAAACGTCAGACATATTCCGTACAGACAGAAGAAAATGATTAAAAGAAACGGGATGAGCCGCTGTCCGCTGTGGTTCATCCCGTTTCTCTTAACATGCTTTCCAGTGTTTTACACTTTCTTTATAATAAATTACGCCTTCCCTTTTTATAACCGGTTTTCCTTCTGTAACTTCTACAATTGTGACAGCGCAGTTGGGCGGGACTTCATCCCGCCAGAATCCGGCAACCGAAAGATTTCCTTTGATTCTGTTGAGAAAAGCTGTCATAGCTGCTCCATGGGTAGATACAAGGATACTTTTCTCCTGAAGTTCTTCATTTGTGCACAGCCAGTTCAGGAAACTTCCGGTTCTTTCATAAAGGTGAGCAATCGTCTCTCCGTCTTCCGGCGGAATATAATTCGCCGTATCAGTAAAAAAGCGGTTAAATTCCACACTTTTCGGATCTTTATTCTCTCCCCCGCAATGCATGCCTTCATAACTTCCAAAGGAGAACTCCTGGATCCTCTCATCCTCAATAATCGGAATATTCCGGCCCTCAAGAATAATTCCGGCTGTTTCTCTGGCCCTGGAAAGAGGGCTCGTATATGCCAGATCCAGACTGAGACTTTTCATTCCCTCTGCCGTCTCTCTGGCAAGGTGCCGCCCGTAATCATTGAGCGGAATATCCGTCCGCCCCTGAACTTTATGAAGCCGGTTCCATTCGGTTTCTCCATGGCGCACAACATACAATATCATGGTATCTTCTCCCTCTGCAGATAAATTATTTTTTCAATACTTCTTTTCTGATATACCGGAAAGTCGCCTCTTCCCCTTCCTCTGCCAGCATAAGAAGCAGTTTTTCCAGAAGTTTTCTTGTTTCCGCATGCATCAGACCGCCCGCTTTGCCCTGGCGGTAATATTCCAGAGGAGAACGGTCTGTATATGCGTTTCCCTTGTATACCCTGCTGGCGGCAATCCGGTCCATGAACATCTCAGCCACGTATCTGACCGGCATCTTCATGCCTGTCAGAATTCCGCTTCCATCCAGACTGTAGTCAATCCAGTATTCATAATGGTGCTTATTTCTTCCTTTGTGATGGAGCCAGGCAGTAGAGCATCCTCTTTCTTCTCTCTCTGCATTATTCGGACTCCGGTTGCCCTGATAATATCTGCAGCCCACCCGGAATTCCGTCCAGCTGTATTTCGAAAGATCATGCAAAAGTCCCTGACGGTACAGCCCCACCCGGAAACAGTATTTCATTACAAGGAATTTATGCTTTGTGATCGTGCAAAAATGGCGCACTGCCTTCATTGTCATCCCTGCCTTCTGCTTCCGGCTCTGCCCCGGGTTCCTCCTTCAGCAGAGCTTTCATCTTTGACGCCGCTGCTGCCGTTGTTTTCTTCTTTGCCGCTGCTTTTCGGCTTTTCTGATCTTCCTTTGTTTTTCTGGTAATAAGCAGTGCAATACTCCGCTCTTCCAGCTCTGTCTTCTTCTGGTCTTCTATAAGCTCCGGCATGTCCAGAATCCCTCTGCGTGTGTCTGCGGCAAGATACCACTTTTTCCCTTTTCCCGGAGAAGGGAGGGCATAAACATGCGGAATCCAGTGCATATTATACGCTGCAAAGCAGTCCTCGTCGTCCGGCTTTACGCCGCAGTAGAGTACGCCAAGCTGACGGCTGGAGACTTCAGCCTTTACCTGCCAGGCGTTGTCCCCGTGATAGGACACATCCGGCATTCCGCAGGACGTCCTGTCCAGACCGTTTAATTCTTCTTTTCTGTGCAGGCACGAATGACTTTTCCGAAACGCAATCAGTTTTTTCACATACCGGAACAGGGAGTCGTCCGTCTTCAGTCTGCTCCAGTTTACCCAGCCCACCTCATTATCCTGGCAGTACACATTGTTGTTTCCTTTCTGGCTGTTGAAAAATTCATCTCCGGCCAGAATACAGGGTGTGCCCTGGGCAGTCAGTAAAAGCTGAAATGCATTCCTGACCTGATTTCTGCGCAGCTCCATTACAGCCTTCTTCCTGCTGGGACCTTCTGCCCCGCAGTTCCAGCTGTAATTATAATCCGGACCGTCTGTATTGTTTTCTCCGTTTTCCTCATTGTGCTTGCTGTCATAAGAAACAAGATCCCAGAGTGTAAACCCGGTATGAGTCGTAATATAATTACACGCGCCGTCATACGCGGAATTATGCCGCAGCGCCCAGATCACATCGTTTACCATGTTTTCGTCCCCCTTCAGGAACCTCCGCATGACATTCTGGAATCCGTCTTCCCTGCGCATCAGCTT
Source organism: Candidatus Mediterraneibacter norwichensis (assembly GCA_019112765.1). Classification (GTDB taxonomy): domain Bacteria; phylum Bacillota; class Clostridia; order Lachnospirales; family Lachnospiraceae; genus Mediterraneibacter; species Mediterraneibacter norwichensis. Next base: position 23,849 of record DXIU01000032.1, read on the forward strand.
AATATCTTTCAGAAGAGGATCTTCCTGCAGAAGATCCCAGGAAACGTTATAGGGATTCACAACAAATCCGTCCACATGATATTCCAGCATATAAAACCGCAGACATTCCAGCGCGGTCTGGCTGGGAATCCCCTGTGTAAAAGGCATCTCGAGAACTACCTCGATTCCTTCTCTGTGGCACGCCTTTACCATATCCTTCAGTTCATTTACCGCACTCTTTCCTGCGGCATATGCTTCCTTTGGGGCAAAATAATAGGCCGGTC
>DXIU01000033.1 GCA_019112765.1 Candidatus Mediterraneibacter norwichensis
AGGCAATAGCTTTCTGCTACTGTACTGGTCTCTTAAATTAGTTCTTCTTTTTGACAGTAATTACAGATGACTTTCAAAATGTCCTGTTACCGCCTGAACATTCTGGATAATGATGAATGCATCCGGATCAATCTTTTCCACATCCGCACGAAGGCGTTCTGCTTCGTACCTGGACAAGGCTGATACATACACATAATATGGATCCATACTATATGCCCCTGTTCCTTTCCAGTAGGTAGCGCTGCGTCTCAGAGAACAGGTAATCAGGTCTCCTATATAAGAAGATTTTGAAATAATGATGACTGACATCTTCACATTCTGGTAATGCGCTTTATCCATGGCGAATGTACTGATTACCGTAAATACCGCAGAATAGATCATAGTTTCTAACTCGTAAAATATTCCACAGTACAAAAAGATAAAAGCGGCTATCAGTAAAGTAATCTTTCCAACGCCGAAATCCGGATTTTTTTTCAGACAATACATTCCGATAATATCAATTCCACCCCCGGAACTGCCACATCTTAAAATGAGTCCTGCGCCAAATCCGCTGACAGCGCCTGCAATCAGACAGGATGTAAGCTTATCTGCAATCAGCGGACCCGGCGGGATCGGAAGAATGGAAAAAAATAATGCTGTCAAAGTCACCGTAATCAGCGTTCTCCAAAAGAACCTTTTCCCCAACTCTCTGTATGCCAGAAAGAACAGCGGAATATTCATCATATACAAAATAATTCCTGTACAATCAAAGTTCATGGGAATCTGAAACACATCCGTCAGAACCGTCCGTATAATCTGCGCTGCTCCCGTGAGATTCCCGCTGTACAATCCCAGTGGCGTGGTAATCAGATTATACGGGGCAGCAAAAAGAAAAGCTCCAATGAAAATACCCGCGTAATTTTTCCAATCCACTGCTGTTCTGATATTGTCGTTCTTCTCCACTTTTAAGACACCTTATACTTAAAAAATACCAATCAAGGCGCCTAAAATACCTACTGCAACCGTGATCAGCAATACCCAGGTGGAGCTTACGCCTTTTTTCAGCAGTCCAAACATGGCCAGTACGTACAGGAAGGGCAGCAGCAACGGGAAAATCTGATCCAGGTAGCTTTGAATGGTAAAAGAAGTCTCTCCCAGTGTCACCTGCAGCGGCGTCGTCAGGGCTACCATGGAAGCGCTCATACCGCCAATTACCATCAGTCCCACAATTGTGGCTCCTTTGCTGATCATCTGCAGAATACCGCTTTCCTTTGCATTTCCCATAATTCCCGTACCAAAACGATATCCAACAACCGTCAGATAATAACGAATTACGAAATGCGGAATATTAAACAAAAGCAGAAACAGGATAAAGCCAAACGCGCTTCCCTGCTGAGCCAGAGAAATACCAATAGCAGACGCGATAATGCGGAATGTTCCCCAGAAGAAGGAATCACCGATTCCTGCAAAGGGTCCCATCAACCCCACCTTAATACTGTTAATAGAAGTTACATCAAAATCCGGATTCATACTTGCTTCTTTTTCCAGCGCCGCGTTTACACCTGTAATGGCTGTAAGTACATGAGGCGTGGTATTGAAGATCTCCATATGCCGCACCAGAGCCTTTGCCTGCTCCTCCTTTGTGTGATAGAAGGTTTTAATCGCCGGCCAGATGGCGATGGCATATCCCAGCGCCTGCTGTCTCTCATAATTATAGCAGCCTTCCAGCATAAATGAGCTTTTAAACAGCTCCATAATCAGCTTTTTATCTTCTTTCGTCATCGTATTACTCATCGAACAGATCCTCCTCTCCTTCCTGAGCTGCATTTACACTCTGAGGCTTAAAGCTTCCCTTCTCATAAGCTACTATAAACGCAAGCAAAATTCCCAGAATTGTCACTGCCATAATAGGAAGCTCCAGATAAGATACAAGAATAAATCCGACCACAAAATAAATCACATTTTTCAGATTCATCATCGGAAGCAAAAGCAGTGCAAATCCAACTGCCGGAAGCAGTCCGGCCGCCACATTCAGACCCTGCATAATGGATTCGGGAATGTTGTTTACAAACGCCTCCACCGCAGCGGAGCCGAACATAATCGCTACGAAAGCTACGGAAAAATACATCAGGCTTTGAAGTATCAGGCCTGCGTAATTCAGCATTTTCATCTTACGGATATTGCCCTCCTGGGCGTATTTAATAGCCGGAGTCATAAATCCGCTTCGCACAATAAACAGAAGCACCTTCACTGACTGAGCAAGGATGGCGATGGGAAGCGCCAATGTCAACGCTATCTCCGCACCCTGACCAGTCAGGATTGCAAATGCTGTTCCAAGTCCCGCTCCTACCAAAGCGTCAGGAGGAACCGCTCCTCCTATCTGGATCGCTCCCATAAATACCAGCTCAAGAGTGGCTCCGATGATAACGCCCGTCTGTAAGTCTCCCAACGCCAGGCCCACCAGAGGGGAAACCACCAGTGGACGTATCACCATACAAGTGCCAAAAAATTTCTCAATAAACCACAGAGCCCCCAGTATCAGACCCACAATCATTGCTTCATACATTATGTATTCCCTCCCGTCTTATACTTTTTTCTTACAGACTGATACTCATAGACCGGTGTGGCCGGAACCTCCTGCACTTCCACGGTATAACCCTGTTCCGCCAGCCTGTCCAGATATTCCACATCTGTACTGTCCACATACACTGCCTTGGAAAACATCGTTTTCCCTTCACGCATCTGCATGCCGCCTACGTTAATCGGCGGTTTTTCCTCCAAAAGTCCTGTCAGACGACAGACAGTCTCCGGATCCGGTGCAATCACAAACACTCTCATGCTCTTAAGCTTCGGATTGCGCAAAAGCTCCGCCGCATCCTCCACCGTCCTGGTAGCAAGCCTTACTCCATCCGGACAGCAAAGCTTCAAAGCCATCTTACGCACTTCGTCTTTTGCCGCACTGTCACTGGCAATGACTATAGCGTCATAGCTCAGAGCCGATTTCCAGCTGTAAGCCACCTGACCATGCAGGAGCCTGTCGTCAATCCTGATTTTTAAAATCATGTCTTTTCCCTCCTTTTATTTATCCTTAGCATTCATGTACGACAGCAGTACATGTGCATGATGCTCCTTAAAAACCAAAGTCATCGGTAACCATTTCTTTCATAACTTCGTTTACGTAAATAATCTGATTTTTTGCTTCCTCAACCGCGGCCCGAAGCCCCTCTATATCAATATGCTCTTTGTCCATGGTCAGAATCTGAATCAGCAAAGCCAGGTTAATGCCAGTAACAAGGTGTGTGCCAGGTCTTGTCGTATACTGCATACACGCCTGATTTACGCTTCCTCCATAAAGATCTGTCAGCACGAGAACCTCATCCTCAGATGTACAGGCAGAAAAATAATTCTCCAGCTGTCTGCTCAGTTCGATTTCTCCTGTATAGGCACAAATGACAGACACCTCCGGCTGCGGTCCCAAAATCAGCTCAGCAGCCGCCCGAATCCCTTCCGCATATTTTTCATGTGTAGCAATCAGGATTTTTCTCATTTTTCTTTCCTTTCTATCGTCTTCTGAATGTACTTTGAGACAATGCTGTTAACCCCTCTGGACAGATCCCTTCCTCTGGCCTCCGCCATTTTATAAGCCGTCACCTGCATAAAAGTAATAAACTCAAGAGGCGCAAAATATCTGCTCTTAGCTATAAGCTTCAGATCTTTTTTATCATTCTCGTCTGCAGCAGCTCCGACCACGGCGCAAAAGCCAATCTCATTTTTCAGAAAAGAAGCAATTTTTCTTACTTTATCCTCATCTTCTCCCTCCTGGGAATAAAGAATAAAAATCATCCCATCATGGAAAGCATTCTGTGGACCATGTATGAATTCCTCCAGTTCATAGCTCTTGGTCATCATAGGCACCATTTCCATCGCTTTAATATCCGATTCCTGTGCCACCGGCCAAAGTCCGCCCGCTGCGGATATAAGCATCGTATTTCTGCGAAGAAGAGAAAACCGATTCCTTTCGTACCATTCCAGCGTGTTGTTTTTTATATTCTCCAGATTATCTGCGGCTGCACATAAATCAGCCTGAAGGTTTACGTATTCTTCTGTTTCAAGCTTTCCGTTTGCCACAGCCAGAGAAGCTCCAAGAAGCATGACTGAAGCAGCCGTGGCGGAAAATCCAATCGTCCGGTACAGGTATTCCTCCTCTCCGCAGCCCATATCCACATAGCAGTCAGCCGCCTCGGCGATCACACAATCCTGCTGTGCTGTCATGGCATAGGTAAGACAGCCTGCCTGCCTTGCCAGCAGAAGTCCTTCGTATACCAGGCGTGTTTTTCCACCCTGTGAAATAAACAGATACATTGCCTTTTCCTGAATATATGTGTGATAATTCACAAAGATATTGGGGTAAATCAACGTTACCTTCAGACTGCACACCTTTTCCAGAAAGATTTTGGCCGTAAAAGCCGCATTGTAGGAGGAACCGCTGGCAATAATTACGATTTCGTCAATCCTCTGCTGTCCCTCTCCTGTCGGAAACTTTCTCTCCGCCGTTTCACGAAGCCTGACAGGTATCCGTTCAATACAATCCATCAATGTCATTTTATCTTCTCCTTCCTTTTTTACATTCCATTCTCAGTGATCATGTCTGATATAATCATACAGATACGCCATTTCGCTAATTGGTATCTCTACGTTATACTGTGCTGTGAGCTCCTGAAAGCTTTCTGTCAGAAGCCCTGTAAAATCCTGATGTTGTTCTACAAAACTCTCCAGATCCTCGTGAGCCGTAATCGGCGTCTTAGTAACCAGACGTTCTATCAGACAGCACACATGAATATAAATACCGATAATTGTCTTATTCGAAAACTTTCGATTCATCCTGCTCTGAAGCTGTCCTACCGCATCCTTGATGTATTCCAGAAGCTTATCTGCATTCAGAATTGTCAGGTACTGAAGTACATTCTGAAGCGTAAAATTCTTTAAAAGCTTTTCATCAAAAGCAGCCAGTTCTTCCCTGCTCATATAGCGTTTCAGCAGACTGTTGACTTTCTCCATATCATTGCTGGCGATAATATCCTCGAGGCCAACGTAGGGTATCTCCGGTATCTGAGGATCCATGGTTCCAGACACAAACAGAATCTCATAACGGGCGCACAAAGCGTCAAATTCCATATTCATGAAATTGGCGCTGTCAATTGCCAGAAGGCGAATCTTAAACCCTTTAGGAAAGCTGTCCTGGAATATCTGCAGAACACGATTGGTCATCAGCACACCAGATTCGCTGGCAAATAAGATAGCCGGTTCTTTTTCTGAATTGTCATACAGCCGATATTCTATCTGGGCACAATCGCAGGTCTGTTTGAGAATATCCTCAATACTGTCTCCATTTGCTATGCCTTCTCCTACACTCAGAGCAATTTTGGTAGAAATATTATTGATAATTCCTATACGAGCCGAGCTGCACTCGCTGATGATCGTGCCCAGCTCCTCCAGCGTTCCCATGTCCACCAGTAAAATCAGATTATCTGCAAAACGCTTATCTGAGATCCCCTCCTTGATTTTCAGTACAATCTCATGCACGTCTGTATTCAGAGGCATATCAAAGCCTTCCAGTACCCTCTTTCCAATCAGCTTGTTTACCGCGTCTGCAATGGAACTGGCCGTCGAATACCCATGGGCAATTACAAGACCCGAATGGCTGGTACTTGCCAGTTTTCTGTTATAAAACCGAATATTCAGGATCAGAAAGACAGCATTGATATCTTCCAGCGCTACATCCAGCAGTTCCTCCAGAGAACGCTTGATTTCTCTTGCCATAAAAGCCTCTGCCGGATATTCCTCTCCCAAAAGCTGCAGAAATTCTCTGACCTCATCTCTGCTCCTGTTCATCCATTTCATCAACGAAGAATTTTCCCCGGTCATAATATACAGGAGACGTGCAAGCACATATTCACAGCTTGACGGCAAAAAGACCGCATGCTTTTTTCCTGCTCTGGACAGCACTTTCCCTGTAATCTCCTCCAGAGCCTTGATTTTCATATTCGAATATTTTTTCTCATAGACTATATAATCATAGAACTCATCAAGCCAGTTGTTTCCCTTTTTCATCAGCTCCTTCAGAGTAATTTCCTTATCTCTGCAGCTCTCGTAAATCTCCAGAAGCTGTTTCAGATAAGACAGGAAATAATTATCGTCTTCCTGAGAAGCCAGATTTGAAATCAGAATTTTACTATTGCCCTCCTTTGTCTCCTCCGGCTCCATGGCAGAAATCAGTTCGCTTGGCAGATGATAGCTCTTGATTTCTAACTCTCCCTCGCTCTCCTGAGATTGCAGAAAAGCATTGGCACAAATCACCTTAATACAGCTTTTGAGCTCCGCCAAATTCCCTTCAAACGGATATTCCATCAGAATTCTGTATACATTACTGCTGATGGTGATGCATCGATTCAGACAGCTCTCCTCCTTTTCAAAAAAGCGCATCATCAGCAGCCTTTTCTCCATCAGACTTCTTTCTCTGAGAGGAGGCAAAAAACTGATAACCGGTATCTGCTCCAGAAGCATCTCTCTGAGCGAAAGAGAAGGATTTTTTCTGGATGACAGAATCAGCTTTACTCTGCTTTCTTCCTTTCCATTTCTCCTGCCTGCCAGAAAAGCAGCCAGAAGCTCCTGGCCCTTTTCGCTCATATTGTCTATATTATTGATAAAAAGAACTCCTCCCTCAGCTTCTTTCAGCAGTCCCTGACGTTTACCGGCTTTGCCAAAAAGCTTAAGATGGTCCATCCCGCCAGCAGCTTCTGACTCACTGCACTCCAGAACCCTGAAGGGAGCATCTTTATCGATACTCTGATTCTCTATTGCATAGCGGTACAGATACTCGGCCAGATAAGATTTCCCCGTCCCCGCTTCGCCCCAGATCAGAACCGGCACTCCGCTGCCCGGATACTTCACTGCGGATTTACACTGACTGATACAGTAATTCAGAGTAGTGGAAAAACCTATCACATTTTCTCCTCCACATTCCTCTCCTTCTGCCTCGTCCAATAAATCCCACAGATCCTCTAAAAAATCATACTCTGTCTGAGCCAGCTTTATATGATACCTTTTTTCCAGAATATTCTTATGAAAAAAGTAAACCGGACGTCCTTTAATCTTAATTAAGATTCCTTCTTTTACCAATTCATTCAGATAAAAGGAAGCTAAATTCCGGCTTATTTGAATCTCCCGGGCTGCCGCATGAGTAGTAAAGTGATCCAGATCTTCTCCTGTGCGGAAATTTTCTGTGTACTTCATCATATACTGTACAATCTCTTCTTTTGTTCTAATATTCATGCCTGCCCTCTTTTCTCTTTTGATTTACTTTTGGATTATCTATATCATACACAAAATCTCCTCCTTCCGAATTTCTGCCTAATATTTTTCCCACATCATCGAATATGTTAGACACTTTTTCATTTATTTCTCAACACTTCGGAAAAATCGAATGTATAGTCAAAAAAATACAGGGTGGCACTGTTCCACACTGGAACCCGCCACCCTGTTCGACAAATCATTAGCTCTAATATTAAATCAGGCCGGGAATCTCTTCCCGGCCTACTCACTCAGTTCTATGTCGTTTCACTTTAAACTACAAAAATATAAAAAGTCTCATACGCCCAGCTTTCTCAGCTCTTCCCTGGCCTGCTCCTGACTGCGGAAATGGATTCCGCGGATCCCGAGCTTTCCGGCCGCCTCGATATTCACCAGCGTGTCATCGATGAAAACAGCCTGCTCCGGCACAATCTGATAACGCTCCATCAGAAGCTGAAATACCGCCGGATCGGGTTTAATCACATGCTCCTGCCAGGAAAGGATATAGCCGTCCATCAGTTCAAGAAAATCCAGCTTGTCCTCCCTCTGGTCATAGATA
>DXIU01000034.1 GCA_019112765.1 Candidatus Mediterraneibacter norwichensis
GAAGGTGCTATCGGTATCGCAGAGAAAGCAAACAAAGTACGTAAAAAACCTCTTCGTGTTATCCTGAACGGTCTTGGAAAAGACGCTGCAAAGATCATTTCCAGAATCAATGGATTTACATATGTACAGACAGAGTATGACTACTATACCGGAGAACTGAAAGAAGTTTCCCGTACAGCATATTCTGACGGACTCCGTTCAAAGGTAAACTGCTACGGCGCAAACGACGTACGTGAAGGCGTTGCAATCATGTGGAAAGAGGGCGTTGATGTTTCTATCACAGGAAACTCTACAAACCCGACACGTTTCCAGCATCCGGTAGCAGGTACATACAAGAAAGAGTGCGTAGAGGCAGGAAAGAAATACTTCTCTGTTGCATCCGGCGGCGGTACAGGACGTACCCTTCATCCGGACAACATGGCAGCAGGTCCGGCTTCCTACGGTATGACAGATACACTTGGACGTATGCATTCTGACGCTCAGTTTGCAGGTTCTTCTTCCGTGCCGGCTCACGTTGAAATGATGGGCCTGATCGGTGCAGGAAACAACCCGATGGTTGGTATGACAGTTGCAGTTGCAGTTTCTGTAGAAGAAGCAGCTAAGGCTGGCAAGTTCTAAGAAATATTTAATCTCCTATAAAAAATGCAGTACCGGAAAACCTGTTTTCCGGTACTGCATTTTCTTGTTGTATGATCCGGAATATGCTATACTCTCGAATGATGAAATAAGAGATGAGACAGAACAGATGGAGAAAATGAGACATGGAAGAGAAAAAAACAATACTTATTATAGAAGATGATGCAGATATCAGCCGGCTTCTGTATACTGCTCTTTCCAAAGCCGGGTATGATGCGGTGCAGGCGTATTCCGGCACGGAAGGCAGGATGCTTCTGGGAATGAAGGAGAAAAGATTTGCTCTGATCCTTCTGGATCTGATGCTGCCCGGAATGTCCGGGGAAGAACTGCTTTCGGGTATCCGCTCAGAGAGTGACATTCCGGTAATTGTGCTGACAGCGAAAGATGAGCTGGACGATAAGATCAGCGTGCTCACCGGTGGAGCGGACGATTATATCACGAAACCATTTGAAATACCGGAAGTGCTTGCGCGGATCCAGGTGCAGTTAAGACATGCGGCAAAAGAACAGGAATCCGACAGACTCACTTACCGCGATATGGTTCTGGATAAGACAACGCGGCAGGTGATGATTGAGGGAACCCCTCTTCCTAAGATTACGAAGCAGGAATTTGCTATCCTGGAACTGCTGATCCGCCATCCGAAACAGGTATACAGCAAAGAGGATATTTTTGAATATGCCTGGGAGGAACCTTATATCGGAGAAACGAAAACCCTGGATGTTCACATCAGCAATATCCGTAAGAAAATCAAAGCTGTGACTTCAGACGAGTATATCGAAACTGTGTGGGGAATCGGTTATCGGCTTCATCCGTAATCTTTACTCTTTTTTTACTTTTTATTTGCGTTTGATTAGGAAGTGTATTCTATGATAACAGTACAGCGGTGATACAGGAAAGATATTTTCCGGCGGCCGTCTGTATAAAAAGAAAAAGGAGTGCGGAAAATGAGTGAGATCCTATTGCGGACCAGCGGCCTGACAAAAAAGTACGGACACCATAAAGCTGTAGATCATGTGAACATTCATATCAAAAAGGGCGCTATATATGGCTTTATCGGCAGAAACGGAGCGGGAAAGACGACCTGCCTCCGTATGATCAGCGGGCTGGCAAAACCGACAGAGGGAGAGATAACCCTGTTCGGATATCAGGGAAAAGAATTGAAGGAAGTGCGTTCCAGAATCGGATGTCTGATTGAGGCGCCGGGGCTGTACGGAAATATGACTGCCTACGAGAATATGAAGATCAAATGCAGACTGTTCGGTATCAGTAAACCCGGATATATTGAGGAAATTCTGGATACGGTCGGATTAAAAGATGTAGGAAAGAAGAAAACAAAGCATTTCTCCCTGGGAATGAAGCAGCGTCTGGGAATCGGCCTGGCACTTGTAGGAGAGCCGGACCTTCTGGTACTTGACGAACCGATTAACGGACTGGATCCGCAGGGAATTGCGGAAGTCAGAGATACGATACAGTCTCTCTGTGTTCAGAGAAATATGACCGTGCTGATATCCAGTCATATTCTGGAAGAACTCTCCAAAATTGCCACGGATTACGGCATCATACACAACGGTGTTCTCCTGCAGGAGCTGACCAGGGATGAACTGATGAAACGGTGCAGTGAGAGAATCGAGATTACGCTGGAGCATCCGGAAACAGCCATTCCTGTACTGGATGGTATGGGATTTACCAGTTATCAGGTGACAGATAAATATCATATTCATGTGTTTGAGCGTCTGAATGAAAGCGATGTCCTGAATATGGCTCTGGCCAGAGCAGGAGTTCCTGTCAGAGGAATTACTGTTACCAGTGAGGAACTTGAGAATTATTTTCTGAATCTGACAGGAGGTGCCAGCCATGTTTAATATGATAAAAATGGATCTGTACAGGATGTTTCACACAAAGGCACTGTATATAATATGGATTGTGCTGGCAGCGGCTGTATTATTTACAACCAGTATGTCCAGGGAAGATCTGCAGTATATTCAGGAGACATCCCAGGAGAACACGGACACAGGTGAAGCGGCAGCAGAAGGAGAGCCGCAGGAAGAAGAGAGAGTCAATCTGGGAATGCAGGTCCTGATTCCGACGCAGGCGGGCGAAAAAGTTACGCTGTTTGACCAGGTATATGCGAATCTTCAGGCAAAATTTGCAGCACTGTTTTTCCTGATTTTTACTGTACTGTATTCTGCGGCGGATATCGGAAGCGGTTATATCAAAAATATCGGCGGGCAGGTGCGTGACCGGTCAGCGCTGATTCTGTCCAGAGCAGCAGCTCTTTTTGTATATACGGTGCTTTCCATGGCCCTTTATATTATTTTTCAGGCTGTCTGTCAGCGGTTTTGCTTTGGTTATCTGATCCTGGGCGATGCGGTACAGTTCTGGAAATATGTAGGCATGCAGACTGTTCTGCACTATGCTCTTGTTCTGATTACCATGGCGCTGGCCGTGATTCTGAAATATAATGTGATCAGCATGACGCTGGCAATCTGTCTGACAATGAATGTTCTTGTTATTTTTTACAGTGCAGCGGATAAGCTTATTCACAGGCTGGGCGCAGAAAGCTTTCAGTTAATTGAGCATACAGTGACGGGAAAAATCGCGCTTCTGTCCATGAACGGGGGATTAGAAGAGTATCTGCCCGCTCTGGCTACGGCGGCTGTATTTGGAGCAGCTGCAACGGCTCTGACCTGCATTGTGTTCAGGAAAAGGGATATCTGACATAATAGGCCGGGCAGGGGAACAGCAGACAGAACCAAAGAAAGAGATTTTTTTAT
>DXIU01000035.1 GCA_019112765.1 Candidatus Mediterraneibacter norwichensis
GAAGAAGTATAATCTCTGTGCGTCACCGGAATCCCTGCGTAAGCCGGAACAGCCACAGAAGAAGTAATCCCCGGAACCACCTCGAAAGGAATCTGTTCGCTGATAAGCGTCTCCAGCTCCTCTCCGCCCCGCCCGAAGACAAACGGGTCTCCTCCTTTCAGTCGGAGCACTTTTTTTCCTTTCTTCGCCTCTCTCACAAGGATCTGATTGATCTCATGCTGCGGGACCGGATGATTTCCGGAATGTTTGCCCACATAGATTGTCTCTGTATCCTGAGGAATGCGGCTTAACACTTCCGCGCTGATCAGCGCATCGTAAACGATAACATCCGCGCTCTCAATAAAATGTGCCGCTTTTACCGTCAGAAGCCCTGCATCTCCCGGGCCTGCTCCTGCAAGCCATACTTTTCCGCACGCACTATTTTCATTTATTTTTCCGGCATTCCTATTTCCACTCATAATTCCGTCAATTATGCCTCCATCGTTCACATTCTATCATCAGTCATTCTTTCTCATCATCCGCTCTGCCAGAGCCTCGCCTGCCTGCCGGGATTTTGATACATCAGCAACAATTATGTCTACAGTATATTCTTCTGCATCTTCACTATAGTACAGTCCTGTCAGCCTCAGTTCATTTCCACTCACCTGCGCATGTGCGGCGCAGGGGGAAGTGCAGTCTCCCCCGGTCACACGGATAAACTGACGCTCTGCCAGTGCAGCCGCCCGGCTCTCTCTGTCATCAATCCGGTCGATCCACCCGTAATTTTCTCCTTTTCTTCCCTGTACGGCAAGGATTCCCTGGCCTGCCGCAGGAATCATCTCATCCACGGAGAGATATCGGCTGATCACCTGCTCCATCCCGAGACGTTTCAGACCCGCAGCCGCCAGAATTGTCCCGTCATACCCTTCTGTCTCAAGCTTTTTCAGCCTGGTCTGCACATTTCCCCGGATTCCCCGGAATGTACAGTCCGGATACAGCCGCTGCATCTGGAGCATCCGTCTCCTGCTTGATGTACCGATGACCGCCTGTTCTGGCAATGCCTCAAGACCAGGGCGGTACAGGATCACATCCCGCGGATCCTCCCGTCTGCCGTATGCAAGGATCGGGAACTCCGGAATAACTTCCATAGGCATATCTTTCAGGCTATGCACCGCGATATCAATTCTGCCATCCATAAGCGCACGATCCAGTTCCTTTACAAACAATCCTTTCCCGCCAATCTTTGCCAGACTTTTATCCAGTATCCTATCCCCTGTTGTTTTCATCGTAATGATTTCCACGGAAACCTCCGGATCGCTGTCCATAATCTGATCCCTGATAATCTCCGCCTGTCTGACCGCCAGCAGACTCTCTCTGCTGCCGATCCTTATTGCAGACCGCATGACGCACCATTTCCTTTCTCTATGATCTGATAAATCCGCTCCATCTCAAGGTTTTCCCGGATAATATCTGCAAGCTTGTCGTACTGCTCTTCCTTATATGCTTTCCAGTCTGTCACCTGCATATCAGAAGGATCGTACCCTTTCTGTCTTAACAGCGAAGTCAGGAATCCCTTTGCACATCCCGGAGCATCAAAAATCCCGTGGACATAACATCCATAGACATTTCCGCACTGGACGCCGTCCGCACGTAAATTACCGGAAATATCCGCGGCACTGTTTCCAGACTGCTCCGTAATATCTGCAAATTCTACAAGGGATTTCGCATGATTCAGAAGAAAGGTCTCTCCCATATGGATCTCATACCCCTCCAGTTCTGCACCCGAGAGTTCCTTTAAGATTCCTTCTGTCGAAAGGAAATGCCCCTGCACCCTTGTTCTTGTCTTCTCTTTATCAAATACCGTCCGGATCGGGAGGAGCCCCATCCCTCTGACCGTTCCTTTCTGCTCTACTCCTGCCGGATCGGAGATTTCCTGTCCGAGCATCTGATAGCCGCCGCAGATCCCGAACACAAGCCCGCCTTTAGACGCACACCGCAGGATCTTTGCCTCAAGCCCGTTCTGCCGCATCCAGAGCAGATCCTGAATGGTATTCTTGCTGCCCGGCAGAATCACCGCATCCGGTTCCCCGAACTCTGCCGGAGAACTGACATAGCGCACCCCCGCTTCTTCATGCGCCTCCAGCGGCGCGATATCTGTAAAATTAGATATTCTCGGCAGACGGATCACCGCGATATCTACAAGACCTGCATTCTCTTTCTTCTGAAAACGCTCTGTCAGGCTGTCCTCTTCATCAATATCCAGATAGAAATACGGCACCACTCCAAGCACCGGTATCTTTGCCCGTTCCTCGAGCATCGTAAGCCCCGGTTTCAGGATTGACACATCGCCGCGGAATTTATTAATGATCATTCCCTTGATTCTCTGACGTTCCTTTTCCTCCAGTAGCATAACGGTTCCGATCAGCTGCGCGAACACGCCGCCTCTGTCGATATCTCCTGCAAGAAGCACAGGCGCGTCCACCAGTTCCGCCAGGCCCATGTTCACGATATCGTCCTGTTTCAAATTGATTTCCGCGGGACTTCCCGCCCCTTCGATCACGATCACGTCATACTTCTGCCTCAGTTTCCCATACGCTTCCATAATATATGGAATATAGTCCCGTTTATGCCTGTAATACTCCACAGCAGACATGGTTCCCACCGGTTTTCCATTGATAATGACCTGGGAACCTGTATCATTTGTCGGTTTAAGCAGAATTGGGTTCATAGCCGCCGAAGGTTCAATTCCTGCGGCTTCCGCCTGCATCACCTGAGCGCGCCCCATCTCAAGCCCTTCCTTCGTGATAAATGAGTTGAGCGCCATATTCTGTGATTTAAAGGGAGCCACACTGTAACCATCCTGCCTGAGCACCCGGCACAGTCCGCCGGCCAGTACGCTCTTTCCGGCGTTGGACATGGTTCCCTGTATCATGATCGATCCTTTCATCCGGTTACCTCCGTTCTGTCTCCTGCCGCACACTTTAATGCATTTATCAGGCAGAAATTTTCCTCATGTGTGCGCACGGCAACACGATACCAGCCTCTCCCCAGTCCTCTGTAATTTTCACAGTTCCGTATCAATATGCCATGATTTCTCATTTTATCAAATAGATTTATTCTAGTGTATAAAAGAATGAAATTTACATCTGAAGAAACAAATTTAATTCCCATTTTTTTTAGTTCTCTTTCCAGATAATCCCGTTCCTTCACGATCAGATTTCTGGCGTTCTCGACATACATATCTTCATCCAGAGCTGCAATTCCTGCCTCCTGTGCGGGAACAGACACACTCCATGGCTGGCTTGCCCGTTCCATCCGTTCCAGCAGCCCGCAGTCGGATGAGATGCCATAGCCAAGTCTCAATCCAGCCATAGCATATATCTTTGTAAAAGCCCGAAGGATAAATAACTGACGGTACTTCTTTACATTGTCAATCATAGAATATTTTTCTGTTTCCTGAAGAAATTCTACAAAACATTCGTCCACTACCAGACGGATACCGTTTTCCTCACAAATATCCGCCGCCTGCTTCATCAATTGCTTATCAAGCCTATGACCGGACGGATTAACCGGTGAACAAAGGAATACTATATCCACATCTTTTTTAAGTTCTTTAAGGAAATCACTATCTATACAAAAGCAATTATTTTCTTTTGTATAATAGTATTTTATTTCGCATCCAGCACACTCAAGTGCCTGCTCATATTCAGAAAATGCAGGTACCGGTATTAGCGCTCGTTTCGGTTTTTCCGCCAGCACAAGCGTATAAATGATATCCGCTGCTCCATTGCCGAATATATAGCTTTCCTCCGGCAGATTCTGTTTCCCTGCCAGTTTTTCCCTCAGCCTCCCACACCGGCTGTCAGGATAAACCGCCGCAGATTCCACTCCCCGTTTAGCCGCTGTAATCACACGTTCCGGTGTTCCAAGCGGATTTACATTGACGGAAAAATCCAGCATATCCTGATATGTATATATGTCTCCGCCGTGTCCGTATATCATCCTGTTCCTCCTGAACCCTCCTGCGAAGCAGCAACCCCTGCTTCATCGCTCTTTTTTAAAACATAATCAACAGAGCATATTTTACTGCTCCGAACACCAGCAGCATCAAAAAAGCAGTCACGTACATGAGCCGCCCTGCCCTTTTGATATCTTCCGGTTCTATCTGCCTTATGGCATCTCCAATGAATTCCTTCTTATACAATTTCCCGAAATAAACGGCGTCTCCCGCCAGCCTTACTCTAAGCGCTCCTGCGCAGACTGCTTCTGTCTGTGCGGCATTCGGACTTGCATGTTTCCGTCGGTCCCTTCGATAGATCCGCCATGCATTTTTTCCGTCCAGACCGCAGAGATACGATGCTGCGATCATAAACAATGCAGTAATACGGGAAGGAATATAATTGAAGACATCGTCCATCTTCGCCGGAATACGCCCGAAATACAGGTACTTATCATTCTTATATCCAAGCATGGAGTCCATAGTATTGACCGCCTTGTAGAGAAAGCCAAGAGGAGCTCCGCCGATCAGCATGTAGATGAGCGGCGCCGTCACTCCGTCCGATGTATTCTCTGCTACGGTCTCCACCGCCGCTTTCGTCACCCCTTCTGCACTTAGGTTTTCCGTATCTCTTCCGACGATCATGGATACCGCCCTTCGCGCGCCCGGGAGATCCTCTGCTTTTAATCTTTCATAGACTTTCCCACTCTCTTTACACAGGCATCTTGCCGCAACAATCTGATAGCACCAGAATGACTCCAGAACAAACCTCAGCGCCGGATGAATCTTCTGCGCCAGAGCTATCACTCCCAGCGGAATCAGAAAGGAAAGCCCTGCGATGCACATCCACAGGACGGCGCCCGCGGCGACGAGCCCGCGACCGCTTTTATTCCTGCTGCATAGCTTCCTAAGCTGCCGTTCGCCAAAAGATATCCCTTTTCCGATCAGCCGCACCGGGTGGTAGAGCCATACCGGATCTCCAAATATAAAATCAAGGAAAAAGCCTGCCGTACAGGCTGTAAGTGACATTATCATAACACGATTTCAAGGCCCGCTTCAAGCTGACGTACTTTATCTCCAAGTACTTCATGCATGATGCGGTACCCCTCCTCTCCTGTACAGTGTCCGGTATAGATCTTCTCCACTCCGGTAGCGCGTACCTTCTCTGCAAATCTACGCACATATTCTGCTGATTTGTTATATAGATGGAATCCGCCGATCATTGCACATATCTGTCTGCCCGAAAATGCAGCGGACACCTCATTTATGATATTGTCCGCGCCCCCGTGGGAACAACTGTTAAAGATGACAATTCCTGATTCTGTCTCGAATACCAGACTCTGCTCATGGGCAAAGCAGTCCGGCACCCAGTCATTTCCTTCTCTCAGATACATATGCTCCCGTTCTCCGGCCTTTTTCATGCTTTCCGCACTGTGAGAGATCAGCCAGACGCCGTCGTTGATCTTCTTATCTCCAGACACACGAATGATCCTGTCTCTGTACTTTTCCAGCATTCCGCTCTTTATACCGATATACTTCATACGCCCTTCTTTGCGGTCATAACAGTTCTCCCTGCAGGATTCTTTCAGATAAAGTTTCGCCCTGTCATTCTGTTCAAAAAACACCGGCATACCATCCGCATGATCATAATGAGCATGGGAAAGTACAGCATAGTCCACGTCAGCCAGACGCAATCCCAGCTTCCCGGCATTTTCCGCAAACAGGCCGGCCTGCCCTGCATCCAGCAGTATCTTCTGATTCTTATATTCTATATAGAAACTTAAGCCCCACTCACCCGGGAGACCGTCGTTTCCGATATTGTCCACTAATACTGCTGCTTTCATCTTTTCACTCCGCTCTACAGATTTTCTTCCTTTTTCTTTCTACTCTCAAAATAAATAAACCGGTCAATGGAATCCAGAATATCCGCAAAATCCTCTCTCGGCGCCGCGTCGATATAGCGGCTCAGGATTTCCTGTTCATTCTCCCTGTAACGTCCATAGTAGATATCATACAGGTTATGGCCCCGCATATGAATCCGGATCTCTTCCATGTGCTGCTTTATATCATCCACGGACGTAAGGTCATGTCCGATGACCTCAGTCAGCTTCCGGCCGCTTCTAAGCCGGTACAGATACTCACGCCATTTTTCTATGAATATTTCATAAAACTGCTCTTCCGATTCAATGATCCCGATCTCTGCCATTACCTTCGGATCAAGGAAATAGTTTTCAAAAGAATAGTACTTCAGAATCAGTACATTCTTCTCTGTGACCCTCGGCAGACGGTCTATGTCCTCCTCATTTCTCCGGGCGTAATAATTACAGAGCTGTGATTTCAGTTCTTCACTGTCCTTACCGTCTCCGTCCCGGATCATAAGGAAATTATCTTTTATGTAAATCTGGTTCATATATTTCAGATTTGCATAGGTCTTGATATTCGTACAGCTGTTGGTCGTAATGATCGCAATGCGTGAAAGGTTTCCCTCGCTGTCGTATGTCTCTGAATAATATTTCCGGATCAGAAGCGGAAGTCTGCTCTTATCCTGCTTGCCCTCTACGATAAAAACAAAATTTACGTTCATCAGATCGTTTGCCGAATAGCCCAGATCGTCCAGAACTGCGCTGATATCCGTCTTCTCCCGCACTTCAGAAAATCCGTCCTTATCCAGAAATACCTGTCGGATCTGTCTGCTGCTGAAATTCGACAGCAGATTCGGAGAATGGGTAGAGAACATGACCTGATTCTTTTTCGACAGCCTGTACAGAATATCTCCCGATACTTTCTGAAGCTTCGGGTGGAGAAAGATTTCCGGATCTTCCACCATAATAATGTCCGCATTCTTCATGCCTTCCTCTTCATACGCCTCCAGAAGAGAAAGCATATAGATGCTGCGCATACCCTTCCCCATACTCTCGGTAGGACGGTTCTTCTGATATCCTGCCTGACGCACGGAAGCCGTAACCGAAAGCGTCCGTTCGATATCCAGATCCATGGAGTAGGCAATCTCATCCCTGCCGCCGTTCCTGCGGAAAATCTCGTTCACTCTCCTGGAAAATGAATCCAGATTCAGATTGTACAGCTTATATTCCAGGAGCTTCGACGCCTCAAATGCATTCAGCTCCTCAGTTGTCTTCTTGTGGATCAGTCCGATACAGGAAAAGCAGTGATTGCATTCCTTTGCCACATCAAACATACAGCATCCGGAGCGCATCCGTTTCAGGAGATCGTCCTCCTGCATTAAGAGCAGATCATCCTGAAATTTCTTCAGGTCACGCTGGGTATCCATAAAATAGATATGCGGAAAAATCTTCGGAATGTATCTGTTGTCTTTCTGCTTTCCGTCACTGTACCGCGTACGT
>DXIU01000036.1 GCA_019112765.1 Candidatus Mediterraneibacter norwichensis
TTATCCGTTTGAAAATCAGGAATTATTTAAAGAACAGTTCCCGGCGGACTTTATTTCCGAGGCGGTAGACCAGACAAGAGGTTGGTTCTACTCCCTGCTGGCGATCTCCACACTGATTTTCAACAAGGCGCCTTATAAAAATGTTATTGTTCTGGGCCATGTTCAGGATGAAAACGGCCAGAAGATGAGTAAGTCCAAAGGAAATGCAGTGGATCCTTTTGATGCGCTGGAGAAATACGGCGCAGACGCAATCCGCTGGTACTTCTATATCAACAGCGCGCCCTGGCTGCCCAACCGTTTCCATGGCAAAGCTGTAACCGAAGGTCAGAGAAAGTTCATGGGAACGCTGTGGAACACATATGCATTTTTTGTTCTGTACGCGAATATTGACAACTTTGACGCTACAAAATATACACTGGAATATGACAAACTTTCCGTTATGGATAAATGGCTGCTGTCTAAAATGAACACCATGGTAAAAGCAGTGGACAATCATCTTGAAAATTACCGTATTCCTGAAGCAGCACGTGCTCTCCAGGAGTTCGTAGATGACATGAGCAACTGGTATGTAAGACGCAGCCGCGAACGTTTCTGGGCAAAGGGAATGGAGCAGGATAAGATCAATGCATACATGACTCTGTACACCGCACTGGTTACTGTTTCCAAGGCGGCAGCGCCCATGATTCCGTTTATGACAGAGGAGATCTATCAGAATCTTGTCTGCAGCATTGACAAAGACGCGCCGGAAAGCATCCATCTGTGCCTCTTCCCTGAAGTAAAAGAGGAGCAGATCGATCCGGAGCTGGAGCAGAATATGGATAACGTGCTCAAGCTGGTTGTTATGGGACGTGCCTGCAGAAACGCGTCCAACATAAAGAACCGCCAGCCTATCGGTCAGATGTTTGTAAAAGCCGGATTTGAGCTTCCGGAATTCTATCAGGAAATCGTAGCAGATGAACTGAATGTGAAGAATGTTAAATTTACGGAAGATGTAAGAGAATTTACTTCATACAGTTTTAAACCCCAGTTAAAGACTGTAGGCCCGAAATATGGTAAACTGTTAGGTGGCATAAAAGCTGCTCTTGACAGCGTGGACGGCAACGCCGCGATGGATGAGATCAATGCGTCCGGCGCTCTGAAGCTGGATGTAAACGGACAGGAAGTGACGCTTTTCAAAGAAGACCTTCTGATTGACACGGCCCAGGTAGAAGGCTATGTGTCTGAGAATGACAACGGAATTACGGTAGTTCTCGACACTAATCTGACACCGGAACTTCTGGAGGAAGGCTTTGTCCGTGAGATCATCAGCAAGATCCAGACCATGAGAAAAGAAGCAGACTTTGAAGTTATGGACAGAATCCGCGTAACTTATGATGGAAGTGAAAAGGCAGAAGCCGTTTTTGAAAAGAACAGCACGGAAATCGCCGGCGAAGTTCTGGCCGACGAGGTTGTAAAAGCGCAGCCTGCAGGCTATGTGAAGGAGTGGAAGATCAACGGTGAAGCAGTTACAATGGGTGTTGAAAAGGAAGGAAAGTAATACAATGTTCAGCAAAAGATTTGAAAAAGAAACATTTAAGCAGACGGTAAAGGACAATATCAGGACTTTATACAGAAAAACGATTGAGGAAGCAAACCCGCAGCAGGTATTTCAGGCTGTGTCCTACGCAGTAAAGGATGTCATCTTTGACGACTGGTTTGCTACACAGAAAGCATATGACAAAGCGGACGCGAAGACAGTCTACTATATGTCAATGGAATTCCTTATGGGCCGTGCTCTGGGAAATAACCTGATTAACATGACAGTATATAAAGATGTGAAGGAAGCCCTGGATGAGATGGGAATTGACCTGAATGTCGTAGAAGATCAGGAGCCGGACGCGGCTCTTGGAAACGGAGGTCTGGGAAGACTTGCGGCATGTTTCCTTGATTCCCTGGCTACCCTGAATTATCCGGCGTACGGCTGCGGCATCCGCTACCGCTACGGGATGTTCAAACAGGAGATCCGGGACGGCTACCAGGTTGAGGTTCCGGACAACTGGCTCAAAGAAGGCAACCCCTTTGAGCTCTGCAGAGAAGAGTATGCGAAGGAAGTCCGCTTCGGCGGAAATATCCGTTTTGAAAAGGATCCGGTAACAGGAAAGGACAAATTCATTCAGGAGAACTATGAATCCGTTCTGGCTATTCCGTATGATATGCCTATCGTAGGATACGGCAACCATGTAGTTAATACTCTGCGTGTGTGGGACGCGAAGGCCATTACAGACTTCAAGCTGGATGAGTTTGACAGAGGAAATTATCATAAAGCGGTTGAACAGGAAAATCTGGCAAAACTGATCGTTGATGTTCTCTATCCGAATGACAATCACTATTCCGGAAAAGAACTTCGTCTGAAACAGCAGTATTTCTTTATTTCAGCAAGCCTTCAGGCGCTGATCGCGAAGTACAAAAAGAAACACAGCGATGTGCGTAAGCTCTATGAAAAAGTAGTGATTCAGATGAACGACACTCATCCGACAGTTGCCGTTCCGGAGCTGATGAGACTGCTTATTGATGAAGAAGGCTTGAGCTGGGAAGAAGCGTGGGATGTTACAACAAAAACCTGTGCATATACAAATCATACAATTATGGCGGAGGCTCTTGAGAAATGGCCCATCGACCTGTTCTCCAGACTTCTCCCGCGTATTTATCAGATTGTGCAGGAGATCGACCGCCGTTTCCTGATCAGAGTCCGCGAAATGTATCCGGGCAATGAGGAAAAGGTGAAGAAGATGGCTATCCTTATGGACGGTCAGGTCCGCATGGCAAATATGGCTATTATTGCGGGATTTTCTGTAAACGGTGTGGCAAAACTTCATACAGAGATTCTGGAGCATCAGGAACTGAAAGATTTCTATGAGATGATGCCGGAGAAATTCAACAACAAGACAAACGGTATTACCCAGAGAAGATTCCTGGCTCACGGCAATCCGCTGCTGGCGGACTGGATTACAGATAAGATCGGCGGCGGCTGGATCACAGACCTGTCCCAGATCGCAAAACTGAAACCATACGTGGAAGATGAAGACGCGCGACGTGAATTCATGCAGATCAAATACCAGAATAAAGTACGTCTCGCAAAATACATCAAAGAGCACAATGGCATCGACGTTGATCCTCGTTCTATCTTTGACGTGCAGGTAAAACGTCTCCACGAATATAAACGCCAGTTCCTGAATATACTGCATATTATGTACCTGTACAATAAGATCAAGGAACATCCCGAAATGTCCTTCTATCCGAGAACATTTATCTTCGGAGCGAAGGCGGCGGCAGGCTATCTCCGCGCGAAAGAGACAATCAAGCTGATCAACTCCGTGGCAGATGTTGTCAACAATGACAAAAGCATCAACGGCAAGCTGAAAGTTGTCTTCATTGAGGACTACCGGGTATCCAACGCGGAAATTATCTTTGCGGCGGCAGATGTCAGCGAGCAGATTTCTACGGCGTCCAAGGAGGCTTCCGGTACAGGAAACATGAAGTTTATGCTCAATGGAGCGCCCACACTGGGAACAATGGACGGAGCCAATGTGGAGATTGTTCAGGAAGTAGGAGAAGAGAATGCATTTATCTTCGGTCTGAGCTCACAGGAAGTTATTAACTACGAGAACAACGGCGGCTACAATCCGCAGGAAATCTACTTCAACGACTGGGAACTGAAACGTGTCGTAGACCAGCTTATGGACGGCACTTATTCCCATGGCGATCACAATATGTATAAGAATCTGTATAACTCACTGCTGAATACGCAGAGTACAGATAAGCCGGATATGTACTTCATTCTGAAAGACTTCCGTTCTTACGCAGATGCGCAGAAGAGAGTGGAAGAGGCTTACAGAGACCAGCAGAGATGGTCCAGAATGGCTATGCTGCAGACCGCGTGCAGCGGAAAATTCTCCTCAGACAGAACCATCGAGGAGTATGTAAGAGATATCTGGAAACTGGATAAGGTAGAGGTTCCGTCAGGCCAGGAAGCATAAAAGGAGGCATATATGGATCACGCATATTATGAAAGTTCCTATTATCAGGCGAACAGCTCACAGGATACAGTGGGAATGGCCGTTTTATCCATTTATCTGATCATTCTGGCACTGGTTCTTATTTTCAGCCTGGTCAGTTATATTCTTCATTCCATAGGGCTGTATACAATTGCGGGACGTCTGGGAATGAGCAATGCGTGGCTTGCATTTATTCCGTTCGCGAGAACCTGGCTGCACGGTGAACTGGCAGGAGAAATTTCACTGAAAACAAAGAAAATCAGGAATCCCGGAGTATGGAAGCTGGTTATGCCGATTGTATCCGGCGGAATATTCTTTGTCTTTTATATTCTGTTTCTTCTGATCAGCGGTGTGGGCATATTTCTGAGTTTCAGCTTATCCGGAAGAACTGACGGGCTGAGCGCGGGAACAATTATGGGAATCCTGTTTTTCCTCATCATATGGATTCTTGTTGCAGTATTGTACAGCGCTGTTTATCAGGTACTGTGCGTGTTAATTAATATACAGATTTACGGGAGATTCACATCAAGAAATATGGCGGTTGTTCACGCTGTGCTTTCCGCTCTGATTCCGCTTTATGAATCAATCTGTACATTTGTAATCCGCAATAAAAACTTTAATCCCGGAATGGGGCCGAACAACCTGATGCAATAAGTTCTGATATCAGACAGTCCTTCATATGATAGAATATGGAGGACTGTTTTTTATGAGACGATATTATATAGAACAAAAACTGAAGTCCGCTGCGGCATTTCTCATTATTCTGATCCTGCTTCCTTATATTGTCTCAGTATTTGTAAGCGGAACCGGAGTCAGAGCAGACAGAAAAGAAGAGGAGACGTATGTGCAGGTAAAAACAGAAGACGCCCGGGGAGAGATACAGACAGAAGAACTTGGCTGGACAGAATATCTTGTGGGAATTCTGGCGGAAGATCTGCCCCGGGATACAGAACATGAGGCAGTAAAAGCCCAGGCGGTGCTGGTTCGCACCAGCCTGTATCAGACACTGAGCAAAGAGGACAAGACGCTGGAATCGGATTACCTGACCAGAGGGGAAATGCAGGAGAAATGGGGGCTGTCAGATTATCAGGAGATTTATGACAGCTACGTTCAGGCAGTGGAAGAGACCGATAATCTCGTGCTCTGGTATGGGGACGGCTATCCCTGGGTCCCCTTTCATCAGTCCAGCAACGGGATGACAAGAAGCGCGGAAGAGGTGACAGGAAGCAAGGATTATCCGTATATTGCGGCAAAAGAATGCCCTCTTGACAAAGAGGCGGAAGATGAAATCCAGGTATTTTCCTTTGGTTACAGCGAGATTCAGGAAAAATGCCGGGATTTTCTTGTTGCGGCAGAAGGAGAAGACGAGGCGCGGCAGGGGTATTCTTTTGAAGATTTTGAAATTCAGTCCCGGGATTCATCCGGATACGTGCAGAAACTCAGAATCGGAAAAACTGTGTGCACAGGGGATCAGTTCCGTGACGCACTGTCCCTTCCGTCCAGCGATTTTTCCTTCAGCGAGGATGGGAATAAAATGAAAATTACGACTTCAGGGAAGGGACACGGACTCGGAATGAGTCTGTGGACAGCCAATGAAATGGCGAAAGAGGGAAAAACCTGTGAAGAGATTTTAAACTTCTTTTTTGAGGGCACTTCTCTGAAAAATGACGTGCAGGAATCCGATTTGATTTAATTTATTTTGGCAGAATAAGACATCATCTTTCTGGCAAAGATATAGTCAGAGGTGATGTTTATGAATAAGAATGAAAAGCCGTCCTTGTGGAGAGGAAAAGGCGCTGCGGTTGGAATCGTGATCTGCTTTGTCGCGGTCATAGCTATGGTTGGGGCATATACATTTAATAATTATCAGAAGCAGATTGACGAACAGGTGGCAAAAGCCGAGCAGCAGGCAGAGGAGCTTACAAAAGAGACAGAAGAAACTACGACAGATGATATTGTACTGCCGGAGGCAGAAGAAGAGACTCAGGGAACAGAGGAGCAGACTGCAGAAGGAGAGCTTCCCATGGAAGATGACACACAGCAGGAAGAAAATGAATCTTCGGCAGAGGAGTCAGCGGCGTCAGGAGATAATACATCAGGCGTGTGGTTCAGCGAAGACAGTATTCTTGAGTGGCCGGCAAGCGGCGCTGTTATTATGGGATACAGCATGGACCAGACCGTATTCTTTCAGACTCTTGAGCAGTACAAATATAATCCCGCGCTGATCGTGAGCGGCGAGACCGGAGAGACCATCGGTGCATCTGCGCCGGGAATTGTCACGAATATTGAACAGACAGCCCAGACCGGGACAACCGTAACCCTGGATATGGGAAACGGCTACAGCGCGGTGTACGGCCAGCTCAAAGAAGTGCCCGTGTCTGTGGGCGACTATGTGGAAACCGGAGGGACTGTAGGCTATCTGAGTGAACCCACCAAGTACTACAGCGTGGAAGGACCGAACCTGTACTTTGAAGTACTCAAAGACGGGGAGCCGGTTGATCCGATGAACTATATGGAGTAACAATTCGGATTTGTCGGTGAACTGTGAGTGAAGAGGCGTCCGAAAACACCTGGATACCAGGAGATTGGATAGTCGGATCTGGAAATGAGGGATGTGTGCTTTTGTTTCCGTTCCGCAGATAAAGAAAAACTAAAAAACCTGACGACAGG
>DXIU01000037.1 GCA_019112765.1 Candidatus Mediterraneibacter norwichensis
CACGTATGTATAGTGAAGAAGATCCTCCACGACAAATCCTGCCTCAGCATCTCCGTTGTTTACCGCATCTTCCAGCTGACTCTCGTCTGTGCACTCCATCCAGTCAATATTCATTCCCATAGCCGTACCGAAAGATTCCAGATCGGCAATGCTTTCGTTTACATCATACAGAGCCACTGTTTCTGCTTCCGCGTTCTGTTCGCTGTCTGAACCGGACCCGCTGTCGTTTGACATAATAATACCCGGAATGCCGATTATTCCCACAGCCAGAACCATCAGAAGAATTGTCGTCAGAACAAAGCTTTTATTTTTAAAGTAATTATTCAGCTCAAATTTTAATACTGTAAGAAACTGTTTCATGCCTGGTCACCTGCTCTTTCCACAAAGATTTCCGTCAGAGACGGTTCATAATTGCCGAATTCCTCCGGGATCAGTCTGCGTTCCAGCAGACCTGTAAGAAGACGTTCTCTTGTACAGCCTTCCTTCATCTCTGCAATTACCTGATCTTTCCGTCTTCCTACAACTTCTATCATATCTGCCATATGCTCTCTGAGAAGCTGTTCGGGTTCCTGACAATCGGGTCCCAGGCCGATCACCAGACGATTATGCCCGAATTCCCGCTTAATCTGATCCAGATTACCGGAGAGCACAATATCCCCATGATTGATCAGCACAATATCCTCGCAGAATTCCTCCACATACCCCATCTGATGACTGGAGAAAATAACCAGCTTGCCGGATTCGATCTGTTCCTGGATCACTTCTTTCAGAATCTGCGAATTCACCGGATCCAGACCGCTGAAGGGCTCATCCAGAATCACCAGTTCCGGATCACAGACAAGAGTCTGAGCCAGCTGTACCTTCTGCTGATTTCCTTTTGACAGGGTCTCCAGCTTTCTCTGGGCATACTCTTCCACTCCCAGCCGTTTCAGCCAGCGCATGGCCTGCTTTCTGGAGTCGGCCCGGCTGCTTCCGCGAAGCTGAGCCAGATACATCAGCTGCTCCAGCACTCCTTTCTTCGGATAAAGTCCTCTCTCCTCCGGCAGGTAGCCGATCCGGAAATTTCTCGGATGAAACGGTTTTCCGTCCACAGTAACTGTTCCGGAATTTGCCCGGAAAACATCCATCAGAATACGGATCGTCGTTGTCTTTCCGGCGCCGTTTCTGCCCAGAAGGCCAAGTGCTTTTCCGCTTTCAATAGAAAAAGATATCCCGTGGAGAACTTCTTTATCTCCAAAACTCTTTCTTAAGTCTTTTACCTCTAGTTTCATCAGTTTTCCCTCTCCTTTATTTTTTGTGAAGCCTTCCTTCACTGTACTAATACTATCACACAATTTTAAGATTGTGAATACCGTAAATATATTTTTTTGGTTTCGGGCTGCTGCCTCTCCGGGAGATATTATTTCCTTCTTCCAAAGCAGAAAGAATCGGACTATAATATAAAATGTAATTTCAGAGATATATGAGAAAGGAACGAACATGCAGTATACAGCTCCACATTATTATAAGAAATTCCATTGTACCGGTTCGGACTGTCCCGCCACCTGCTGTGCCGGATGGCAGATACAGATCGACCCTTCGTCTCTCAGAAAATACAGGAAAATGAAAGGTCTCCTCGGAAGCCGGCTGCAAAATGAAATTGACTGGAAAGAAGGCTGCTTCCGGCGGTACGGCGGCCGCTGTGCCTTTCTGAATGAAAATAATCTGTGTGATCTCTATCTGGAAGGAGGCGGAAGCAGAGCCTTCTGCCGGACATGCCGCACATATCCGCGGCACATTGAAGAATTTGAGGGTCTTCGTGAGATTTCACTTTCCCTCTCCTGCCCTGTAGCAGCAGAGCTGATTATAAATAGCGCGGAACCGGTCCGTTTTCTCCATGGAGAGAACCCGGACAGAGAGGAAAACTACGACGATTTCGATTTTCTCCTCTTTACAAAACTGATGGACGCCAGAAGCCTGATCATCCGTTTTCTCCAGAACCGGGAACATCCTTTCCGTCTCCGGGCCGCTGTCTGTCTTGCGCTGGCTCACGATCTGCAGGAGCGGATTGACCGGAATGCTTTATTTGAGGCGGATACACTGTTTGAAAGATATGACTCTCCCGGAGTATGGGACTGGTTCTCAGACCGGCTTGAAGAAATTAAGAAAAGGGCAAACTACGCGGACATACAAAGGGATACAGAACAGGCTCTGTTCTCCCTCCTGGACCATCTGGAAGTCCTCTCACCGGACTGGCCTCCTTATCTCCAGCAAATACGAAAGGTCCTTTCCGCAAATGGACAATCCTGTCTTCCGGAGCAGGATTTTTCCTCCTTTTTCACTGACACAATGGAGGAACAGCTTCTGATCTATTTTGTATTTACTTATTTCTGCGGCGCAGTATATACCGGCAATGCTTACAGTAAGATGAAATTTTCTCTTGCCGGTACGCTTCTGATCCGGGAACTGGTCCGCGGGGAATGGCTTCAGGCCCCGGATCAGTGTGATAAGGAAACCGTGATCCGGACAGCCTGCCGCTGTTCACGGGAAGCAGAGCATTCGGATTATAATAAAGTTACAATGGAACAGATGCTTAAGGAGGATAAACGTTTCGGAATTGAGGAACTGTTCTCTCTCTTATAAAAGGATTTTTACAGCAAAACAGGAAGCGGTGCTCTCCTGCCTGTCTGACGGCAGCAGTCCGCTTCCTGTTCTTCTCCGTTTGTATATCTGTCTTTATTTTCGGTTTCCGCGTCCCAGCTGCCAGAAGGCGACCGCACTTGCGGCAGCCACATTCAGAGCAGCTGCAGACCGGATAATCGCGCCTACATTTGTCGGATTCATAACATTTTCAAGGACGGCAATGCGTTTTGCTCCCCGGCAGATTTCTGCCGGAGACGGAAGAGGTTTCCGGTGCATGGCGCAGAGCATTCCTCTTGTCAGTGGAAATCCGGTAAGGCGTGTGAGCACATCAAACCCGGCGGTATAGACCGGAATATCCCTGCAGCGGGCAATCACTTCTCGGCCTTCCCCTTCTATATGCCGCTCCTCTGTCAGAATAGAAACCGGCACGTATCCTGCGTCCAGAGCACGCAGAATAACCTTCGGGCTCTCTGCGATAAAAAGGCCATCTTCCGGTCTGTCTTTATTCAGAAGCTGCGCTTCCGTAAATCTTGCGTAGACATCCAGCTCCGGTGCCTCGAAGTCCACGATCTGCTTTATGCGATCTCTCATCAGCTTATCTGCCATCTGACATGGCTCCCTTCTCCATCTTTCTGTACGATCAGCTGGTCTTCGATTTCCTGTTTCAGCTCGGATACATGGGAAATAATTCCGATCATCCTGGAATCTCCCGCCATGTTCTGAAGCACCCGGACCGCCTTGTCCCTCGAATGCTCATCCAGAGAACCGAATCCCTCGTCAATAAACATAACGTCAAGATTAACTGACGCGCTGCCGGCACGGATCTGATCTGCCATGCCAAGAGCCAGGGACAGCGCTGCCATAAAGGACTCTCCGCCGGACAGAGTGCGTACTTCTCTTTCCTTTCCCGTTACCGTAGAGTAAACCATAAGATCCAGACCTCTGTTTTTTCCTTTTCCTGCTTTTTCAATATCAAACATACGGAGTTCGAACTGGCCGCCGGTCATATCCTGAAACCGGCGGTTGGCCGCATAGAGAATCCGCTCCAGATAATACCGCTGTACAAAGGTTTCTATATCCATCCGGGAACCGGTCACATTTCCGGCCAGCAGATTATAGAGTTCATCCAGACGCCGGTGTTCATCCATGACTTTCTTTCGTTCTTCCATAACAGGTTTCAGCGACTGATAAACCTCCGTATCTGCCCGGTAATATGCTTTTTCTCTCTCCTGTGCTTTCTGAGCCGTATCCAGACGTTCTTTTGCCTGGTCTCTCGCCGCTTCCAGTTCCTCCGGCACAGGCCGCTTTTTCCGGCCTGTTTCCTTTTTTGCTGAATCTCTCCTGCTCTCTGCGGCAGCCTTTTTCCGGTTGTATGTGTCAATTATTTCCTGCAGCCGGACAGTCTCTGTCCGGTCCCGGGTTTCGGTCTGTTCCTTCCACTGAGATTCTGTCAGAGCTTTTTCTTTCATTGCCGTTTCATAGGCATTTTTCCGTTCTTTGCACTCCTTCTTCTGCCCCGGGAGCTCAGCATGGTAACGGTGAATCAAAGTCCGGGCGTTCTCAAGATCCGACTTTGCCTTCTGACTGGCTTCTTCTGCTGCGCTGCAGTTCTGCTCCGCATGCTTTTTCCCTGCTTTTGCTTCCGACAGAGCCATTCTCGCCTCCGCTTCGGTTTCATACTCCCGGGAAGCATCCAGACTGTCCCGCCGGGCCTGACATGAGGCGAGTAATGCTTTTGCCTCCGTCAGTTTCTGAGCCGCTGACTCAGCCGCAGTCCGAAGTTCAGATTTTTCTGCCTCAATTCCCTGCAGACGATTCTGCAGCCGTTTCAGAGTCTGTACATCCTCTTTCAGTCCTTTTTCTTTCTGAAAAAGCGAATGTTTCCATTCCAGCAGGATCTTTTCTGCCTGCCCGAGCGTCAGTTTCTCCGGAATCTCTGTGTCTTCCGGTACATTTCCTGCCAGTTTCCGCTGCAGTTTTTCCATTTCCGCTGTCAGATTATTTTCTTTTTCTGTCAGCAGCGCAGCTGCAGAACGGGCGGCGGAAGCCGTCTCTTCCTGACGGGCTCTGAGTCCGCTTACTTGCTCTCCCAGAGCATCCAGTTCTTCCCTGCTCAGATTCTGATAGTCCTCATCCAGCTGACAGGGCCGTGGATGTTCGAGAGACCCGCATACCGGGCAGGGCCGGCCGGGCCTGAGCTGTTCTCTGGCGATAAATCCGGCCTGGGCATTCAGAAATATCCGGCGCCTGTTTTCATATTCCCTGTTTTTCTGCTCATATATGCTGCTTGCACCGGCATACTCCAGTCTGGCTTTATCTGCTGTCTGTTTCTGTTTGTCTGTGTCCCGGGTCAATGTTCTCAACGAAGAAAGATCTGTTTCCGTCTCTGCCGCTCTGTCCATTTCTCCCTGCCAGCGTTCCAGAAGCAGTCCGGCCTGTCCCAGAATCTCTGCCTGGCTGCGCCACTTCTGTTCATTTTCCTCCAGCTGTGAAACGTTCTGCCGCGCTTCGGAAGCAATCTTCTCTGCCCGATGGACAGCGGAAGAAGCGGAAGCGGTCTCCTCCTCGGCTTTCCGGATCTCCCGGAAAACAGCCAGCGCTCTTTCTGCTTTTTCGGTCACTTTCGTATAATTCTCTATTTCTTTATGCAGCAGCATATTTGCCGCTTCCGCCTGTTTCTTTGTCTCCTCGTATATCTTACTGAATCCGGGGAGTGCCTCTTCCTGCTCCGCAAGACTGCGTTCTGCCTTTTTTACCGTCCTTTCTGCATCCATATACCGCTCATAAACAGCCTGGATTTCGTAGGCGGCGCTGATCGTCCGGATCTGATCCGCGGCATCCCTGATTTCTTTTTCCTGTGCTCTGCACTCCTCCAGCTCCCGTTCTGCCTGCTCCAGTTCCTGAAACCGTCTGAGCAGCTGCAGTCCTGCCGTACAGGCATCTCTTTTTTCCAGATAGAGGCGGTTCGCCTCCCGGTATTCTTTTCCGGCAGTACTGCACCGTTCCTTCAGCGTACTGCAAAGCTCCTCCAGAATTGTCAGCATTTCTTCCAGATCCACCACTGACAGCCGGTCTGAACTGACAATCCGTTTTTTCAGTGTCAGCAGTTCCTCTGCTTTTTCGTAATCGGCAGGAACTTCCACATGGGCCGTTTCGGTCTGGCAGACCGTCCGGATCTGCCCCATTTCCTGCTGCTTCCCTTTTCTCCGGCGCCCCAGCTCTTCTACAATTTTCCCGTAAAGTTCTGTGTGAAACAGCTTTCGGAAGATCATCTTTTTATCGTCCGACTTTGCCCGGAGAAGCTCCATGAATTCTCCCTGGGCAATCATAGCCACCTGCATGAACTGATTCTTCGTCATTCCTACGATTTCTTCCAGCTTTCTGTCTGTCTCCTTCTGCGGGTACTCGGAATCATCCGGCATAATCAGAGAAACAGAACCGCTTTCCTCTTTCACTCCGGTTCCCCGTTTCAGAGGGCGGAAATGGCGGGGCACACGGCGGACGGTATATGTTTTTTTCTCAGCTCCCGTGGCTTCGGAAAATACCAGCTCCACAAAAGGTTCTGTTTCAGGCCCCACATACTGGCTCTGAAGTTCTGTCCCGTCCTTTTTATTTATTCCGGAGCTTGCCTCTCCGTACAGCGCAAATACGATAGCGTCAAATATAGTCGACTTTCCTGCCCCTGTATCTCCGGTAATCAGGAAAAGATTCTGATTGGTTTTTTCAAAATCAATCACCGTCCGTTTTCCGTAGGAACCGAACGCCTGCATGGTCAGTTTTACCGGTCTCATTCCTGGCTCACCCCCTGCACGGTATTAATCACATCACGAAGCAGTTCCATTTCGTCTCTGTCTTCTTCATTCTCTTCGCCATTCAGTTTCAGAAATGAACAGCAGAGATCAAAAGGATCCAGCTCTTCCTGCGGAAGAATTTCCTTTGTATAATCGTTTTTCCGGACTGCCTCCCGACGGATTTCCAGAAGATTCGGAAAGGCATTGCGGATCCGGTCCTGCATATCAGATACATCCAGATCTGCCCGGTCTGTCAGAACAGCCGTCACGTAATCTTCGCAGCTTTGCTTTAAGATCTCTTCCAGACTGCCCCTGATGATACGGATCTGCCGCAGCGGATGAAGGGGAAGTACCGTCACGTTCCGGCTGCCCTTTTCCCTCAGTTCCGCCATAACAACTCCTTTCTGCTGTCCCGCCTCGCTGACCGAACATGCCAGTGGCGTGCCGCAGTAACGGCAGAATTCACTGCCGGCCTGCATAGGTTTATGAATATGTCCCAGCGCACAGTAGTCAAAGGGATTAAGGATGTCTGCATCCACCCGGTCTATATTTCCTACAGTACAGATTTCCGAATCCATCCGCTCCACCTCGCCGGCATCCCGGCCGGAGGGAAGATAAAACTGATGACTGACCAGCACATTTCTCTCCGTAAGATCCAGTTCTTCCCGTTCAATCAGTCTGCGCAGTGTTTCATTGTAAGACAGTACGTTCCCGTTCTCATCTGACCCTGTTATCTGCCGGACCATGGAAGGACGGACAAAAGGCAGGAGATAAAAATTCACCCTGCCGTATTCATCCCTCAGGACAACCTTTTCAATATGATCTTCCGGCGCTGTCGGAGGCATTCCGATCATATATACACTCTGCCGGGACAATACGCTCCGGAAACAGTTCAGCCTGGGGCCGCTGTCGTGATTGCCGCTGATCAGCATAATCGACGCGTCCGGCAGAGCAGCGGCAAGTCCTGCGATAAAACGGTCAAACACTTCCACCGCTTCCGCTGACGGCACAGCCTTGTCATAAATGTCTCCTGCAATAAGTACAGCGTCCGGCTTCTCCCTCTCTGCCATGTCTGTAATCTGTTTCAGAATATATTCCTGATCCTCCCGCAGATCCCGGTTGATCAGCTTCAGACCGATATGCAGATCCGATAGATGAAAAAATTTCATGGTCTCTTTCCTTTCCCAAATCCGTTATACGAAAGAGTATAGCATGTTCCGCCCCTGTTGACCAGCCAGGTACTGTGTGCTTCTTCGGCTGCTCTGTTCTTTCTCCGCTTTTTCTATCTGCATTGCAGACCGTTTATCCTCCGATCGCTGACACGGCCGCTTTCATCACACCGGCCAGAAGCATTACCCCTATAGGATTCATCCGGAATTTTTTCAGAAGTATGATACAGATCACAAAAATCAGAACCAGACTCCAGTCTGTGTCCGGCAGACGGATCTTCTCTGAGCCGCCCCAGAACGCAGTTACAAGAATCGAGATCCCCGCGGACGCGATCATGGCCACTACCGCCGGTCTAAGAGATCCCAGAACGCTCTGCAGTACAGTCATGTTTCTGTATTTCAGATATAGTTTTGCAATCAGAGTAACAATAATACAGGACGGAAGAATACATCCCAGAGTGGCTGCCAGAGCTCCCGGAATTCCTGCAATTTTAATGCCTACAAAAGTAGCTGAGTTGATGGCAATGGGCCCGGGCGTCATCTGGGAAATGGTCACCAGATCCGTAAATTCCGTCATGCCAAGCCAGCCGTGCTGTGTTACAACCTGTCCCTGAATCAGGGGCATTGCCGCATATCCTCCCCCGAAACTGAAAAGGCCGATCTGAAGAAAACTGAAAAAAAGCTGCAGACAGATCATCTCTTTTCCCCTCCTTTACTCAGAAAGGTTCTGACAATGCCGATCAGGCCGCAGACAAGAATAATACAGATCACATTGATCTCAAAGAAACATGCCGCAAAGGCTCCCGCCATAATACAGAGAGACGCCGGATTTCTGCCCTCCACAATCCCTGCGGCCATATCATAGACTACCGAAGCAATCACTGCCCCTACTCCGGCCTGCATGCCTTCCAGCATCTGGCTGATAAGCCAGTTGTTCCGGAACGCATTATAGAAAACAGAGATCAGCGCGATAATCACAAAAGGCGGAATAACAGTAGCAACAATCGACACCAGTACTCCCGGAAGTCCGGCAAGCTTATACCCCACTACAATGGCCCCGTTAACCGCAATGGCACCCGGAGACGACTGGGCAATGGCAGTCAGGTCCAGCATCTCATCTTCTTCGATCCAGTGGTATTCGTCCACAAACTTCTTTTTCATCAGCGTTACAATCACATATCCGCCGCCGAATGTAAAAGCACTCAGGTACAGAGTTGACAGAAACAGTTTTACCAGCACTTCTTTTTTCTGCTTCATCTCATTTCTCCTCCTCCCTCCCCAGTATAATGACGGTTGATTTATATGTAAAATAGTATTATTCTATTAAATACATAATGAAATTCTTATATAAGGAGATACACTATGACACTTCGGCATATGAAAATATACGTCTCTGTTTTTCGTCTGAGCAGCATGACAAAAGCGGCGGAAGAACTTCATCTGGCTCAGCCCTCTGTCAGTCTCGCCGTCCGGGAACTGGAAGATTATTACGGAGTCCGGCTTTTTGAGCGGATCGGAAGACATATTTATCCGACAGAAGCAGGGAAAGAATTTTACAGCTACGCGGTTCACATTGTTTCACTGTTTGAAGAAATGGAGAAAAAAATCAGAAACTGGGATACACTGGGCATCCTCCGGATCGGAAGCAGTATTACCATCGGAACACGGATTCTTCCTTCCCTTATCGCCCGGTGTCAGACTGCCTTTCCCGATCTGAGAGTGGAAGCTGTGGTAAGCAATTCCACAGAAATTGAAAAGAAAATTTTAAATAATGCAATTGATATCGGTCTGATCGAAACCCAGACCGGACAGAAGGAACTCTGCTCTGTGCCCTTTATGCAGGACTGCCTGTGCGCCATTCTTCCTCCCGGGCATCCTCTGGCCGGAAAGAAGGGCGTCTCTCTTTCTCAGCTTGTCCGTTACCCCTTTCTTATGCGGGAAAAAGGCAGCGCGGGGCGGGAGATCCTGGAGGCTGCATTTTCCATCAGCCAGCTGTCTGTCCGTCCGGTGTGGGAAAGCACAAGCACCCAGGCGATTGTAAAGGCAGTATCCCAGGGGCTTGGGGTGGCAGTTCTTCCTTATCTCCTTGTAGAAAAAGATATTCAGGAAAACACTGTCGTGGGACGGACATTAAATCCGCCCATACAGCGCAGCCTGAATATCATTTATCACAAAAGCAAATATTTAACGGAGAACATGAATGCTTTCATCTCTCTGTGCAAAATTTACGGCGCGGAACAGGAACCGGTTGTCATCCCTTCTTCTTCCGCTCTTTGCCGGTGAAATGTACGACATCGATTCTGAACACCGCTGTTCTCTCCAGCATTTCTCTGCTGAAAACAAGGTCTGCATCCGGAGCCGCATGCTCCATGATCCTGGAAAGAGCATATTGCTTTTCTTCATCAGAAATAATCCGGCTGACTCTGCCCTTTCCCATGATGCTTCTGTAGGCATAGGAATAACTGCAGGTGTAATCACCCGTGATCAGTTCGTGACGGCAGTCCATTTCCACTGCAACATCCGGATTAAGGGCAAATGCTTCCGCCTTTCTGCCCTCCGCCGCGCCGTGAAAATACAGTACCAGCCGGGTAGTTTCTTCTCCCGTATCAAAATCGTATCCGAAATTCACCGGAACTATGAACATTCCTTCCTCATCCACGGCGCCGATCCGGACC
The DNA here is from genome assembly GCA_019112765.1 of Candidatus Mediterraneibacter norwichensis. Lineage (GTDB taxonomy): Bacteria > Bacillota > Clostridia > Lachnospirales > Lachnospiraceae > Mediterraneibacter > Mediterraneibacter norwichensis. The sequence goes on from DXIU01000037.1 coordinate 10,258, forward strand.
ACATCACATTCTTCCAGTATCTCTCCCAGAACCTTTTTATCCGTGACTTCTCTTTTTTTCAGTCTCATCGCCCGCATTATCTTTCCGTCCTTAAAATCCCATTTCTTTCATCTCATTCTGCACCTGTTCCTCGCAGGAGCGCATGGCCAGTATGGTTTTCCCGAATACATCATTCAATTCCCAGCCAAGCCGTTCCGGTGCTTTTTTGCAGTGCTCCTCCGGGTACATTTCAAAATCAATATCATGCAGCAGACCGCTGATTCCCCAGTAATCGATCTCGTCTTCATATCCCAGCTCCTGCGCAAACCAGCGCATCACTCCTTCTACAGTAAGTGCGTGCTGAATATGAAAAGACTCCTTATTGTATGTCCGCAGCAGGTCCAGCGCCTGCTCTCTTGTAATCCTGCTTGTCCGCATATCTCTTCCTCCTGTCATAAAATCAAATGTCAGTCATCTGCTCACCTGTTAATTATATATACATTTCCGTGCAGATGCAATTATTCTGTCCATCCGGATGCTATTCCGCCGTCTTATATTCTTCTTTCTTTTTCATTGATGCCAGAACTTTTCTGAACTGCACAGCAAACAGAACTGCAGTAAAAGTAACTGCGACAGTATCCGCAATTGGTTCTGCCATATAAACTGCTGTTGTCTGTCTGGACTGCAGAATCTGCGGCATAATATAGATCAGCGGAAGAAGAAGGACAAATTTTCGCATCACCGCGACAACAATGGATTCCACAGCTTTCCCCAACGCGTTAAATGTCATCTGGCAGGCTACCTGTATGCCGAACAGGAACATAACCGCCATATAAATGCGAAGCGCTGTCTTTGTGTATTCCATCAATTCTGCGTCCGTGGTAAACATTGCGGCAAATCCTCCCGGGAACAGCATAACGAAGAGCCACAGAATAACAGAGTAACACAGGCTGGTCTTCAGCAGCAGTCTGAAAGCAGCCTTTACTCTTCCGGGATTTCCCGCGCCGTAATTATAACTGATAATAGGCTGCGCGCCCTGTCCGAGTCCCTGAAGGGGAAGCATGGCAAACTGCATAACACTGGTCAGAATTGTCATAGCTCCCACAGCAATATCACCGCCGTACTTCTGAAGGGAAGAGTTAAAGCAGACAGAAATTACACTCTCGCTGGCCTGCATAATAAAAGTAGATGTTCCAAGAGCCAGACAGGGAAGTATAATTTTCGGCACCAGACCGAAATTTTTCTTTCTGATCTTCAGAAATGTTTTCTTTCCGCACAGAAACCATACTACCCAGATACAGGATAAAGCCTGGGAAATAATCGTAGCCAGAGCCGCTCCGCGGACGTCCATGTTAAGTCCGAAAATAAAAACCGGATCCAGAATGATATTCGCCACTGCTCCGATCAATACCGAAAGCATACCGGTTTTTGCAAAGCCCTGGGCAGTAATAAATGCGTTCATGCCCAGTGTAACCTCAACAAAAATTGTGCCCAGCGCATAGATATTCATATAGTCTGCCGCATAACCGATGGTATTGCTGCTGGCGCCAAACGCCATCAGAAAATCCCGGTTCCAGATCAGTAGTACCGCTGTGAGAATTACAGAAATGATAATCTGCACGACAAAACAGTTTCCCAGCGTTTTTTCCGCGGATTCTTTGTCCTGTTTTCCCATAAAAATAGACGCCCTCGGTGCTCCTCCATAGCCCACCAGTGCGGCAAACGCTGAGACAATCATAATCAAAGGCATACACACGCCGACTCCTGTCAGAGCAGTGGCGCCAATCTCCGGTATATGTCCGATATAGATCCGGTCCACAATATTGTACAGCATATTAATAAGCTGAGCGGCAACTGTAGGAACCGCCAGCCGGAACAGCAGTTTCCCGATCGGCTCTTTCCCCAGAGCTTCTTTATCTGAACCGCTCTGCCCGGATATCCGGGTGTCCGCCGCAGCTGTTCCGTCGTCTTTTTCTTCATTCTCCTTATTTTCCAGGAAATCGTCTGATTTACGCTTCATATTCTTTCTTCCTTTCTGTTTCCATTGCCCGGTCAATATTATTCAGCAGTTTCTTCCGGAATCTTGCATATCCTTCCAGCTCTTCCTCCGTAAACCCTTCCAGCACCATATCCCAGAATTCATCCTGAACCGATTCGATGCTTTCTGTTACCGGTCCGGCCTCAGGCCTCAGGATAAGATGAATCCGCCTCCGATCCTGCTGATCAGGCCTCCGATCCAGCAGAGACTTCTGGATGAGAGACTCCACTGCTTTAGAAACCGCGCCTTTGGACAGCATCCGCAGCTCTACGATATCTGCTGCTGTATCTTTTTCAGGATTGTTCTGGAGAAAACTGATTACATCTGCCTCGATTACAGTCAGATGGTGTTCTGTACAGACTCTTTTCAGCATTTTTTCATACAATTTAATTACGCCCCGGATTCCCATCCATGTTTCTGTATTCTGTTTCATATCTGCCTCCCGGTAATTAAGTTTATAAAAAAACTGTTTCTGCTTAAACCATTATAGTCTTTCTGCAGAAACAGTCAATATTAATTCAAATATTTTGTGGCTTAATCGCAAATTTTATAACATGATCCTTTTTATGCTCAAAAATATCATAAGCCTCCATAATCTGATCCATACCACAGCGGTGAGTAATAAGAAAATCTGTGTCCAGTTTTCCGGCCGCAGTAAGATCCATAATCTCCTGACAGAAGCTTCCGTCCACACCGCCTGTTTTAAACACCAGATTTTTCCCATACATATCAGGAAGCGGAAGGATCTGCGGTTCTTCATACATTGCCACAATTACGACAACTGCATTCGGTCTGGCGATCCGCCACGCCGTCTGAAAAGTATCCTTTCCACCTGCAACTTCAAAGACCACATCTGCGCCTCTTCCTTCTGTTGCCGTCCGGATTTCCTCATCGATCCTGTCCCGTCCCGGAACGAGTATCAAATCGGCCAGTCCCTTTTCTTTTGCAAGATGCAGTCTGTACTCATCAGTGTCTATGGCAATAATTCTGGCCGGCGTATAAAGGCGGGCACAGAGCATGGTACACAGACCTGTGGGACCGGCGCCAATCACGGCAACCGTATCCGCGGGCTTTACTTCCCCGATTTTTGCCGCCCAGTATCCGGTGGAGAGAATATCTCCGTTAAAAAGCGCCTGTTCATCTGTCACGCCTTCTGGAATTTTGGTCAGTCCATTGTCTGCAAACGGAATTCTGGCATACTCGGCCTGACCGCCGTCAATCCGGCAGCCCAGCGCCCATCCGCCGTCTTTTTCTGTACAGTTATTAACAAATCCCCTGCGGCAGTAGAAACACTCTCCGCAGAATGTCTCTACATTTACAGCTACCCGGTCACCGGGTCTGACCTTTTTTACCGCACTTCCTGTCTTAATAACTCTTCCGGTAAATTCATGCCCCAGAATCGTACCCGGCACCGCTTTCGGCACTGCACCGTGTTTGATATGGATATCGCTGGAACAGATGGTAGTCAGCGTTACTTCCACAATCGCATCTCTTTCATCCAGAATCTGTGGCTCCGGGCGCTCTTCCACCCCGATTTGTCCTTTTCCCTGATATACAAGTGCTTTCATCTTTTTTCTCCCGGTTCCTAGTTCAGAAACGTCCTGTAATCTTCATAATTTTTTGCAAGCAGTTCCGGCGTATTCAAGCCATATGGGCATTTACCCATACACTGCCCGCAGTGAAGGCAGTCCTCAATTTTTTTCATTTTCTCCTGCCACTCCGGGGAAAGCCATCCTTCCTGAGGCGCGCGCCTGAGCATCAGACTCATCCTTGCACAGTTATTAATCTCAATCCCCACAGGACATGGCATACAGTAGCCGCAGCCCCTGCAGAAATCTCCGGACAGCTGTTGCCGGTCCGCTTCAACCTCCTTCATAAGCCTCTCATCAAGACCGGGCGGACAGACCTGATAGGAAAGGAACTCATCCAACTCTGACTCCCGCTGCACTCCCCAGATGGGAGCTACATGAGAAAACTGAGGCTGAGCCATATAGGCATAGGCGCATGCAGAATTATGAATCAGTCCGCCGGAAAGCCCCTTCATGGCAATAAATCCCATGCCGGCCTTTTTGCAGTTTTCCACAATCTCCAGGTCAGCATCTGCAGCCAGATAGGAAAACGGGAACTGCAAAGTCTCATAAAGTCCGGAATCTATCGCCTCCTGCGCCACTGAGATCCGGTGATTTGTAATGCCGATATGACGGATCTTTCCCTGCTTTTTTGCTTTCAGAGCCGCATCGTACAGCCCCGACTCATCTCCCGGTTTCGGACAGAACGCCGGATTGTGAAACTGGTAAATATCTATGTAATCTGTTTTTAATTTTTTCAGGCTCTCCTCCAGATCTTTCCAGAATCCTTCTGCTGTCTGTGCCATCGTCTTGGTACTGATAATAATCCGGTCTCTTGTATATTCAAAAGCCGCGCCCATCTTTTCTTCGCTGTCGGAATAAGCTCTTGCAGTATCGAAATAATTTATTCCATTGTAAAATGCCTTCTGAAGAAGATACACCGCATCTTTTTTGCTGATTCTCTGTATGGGCAGTGCTCCGAAGCCATTTTTGTTTACCTCAATTCCTGTTTTTCCTAAAATTACCTTATCCATGTTGTTTCTTCCTTCTGCGGGGAATCTTATTCGAGGAGACCCGCGATTGTTTTTGATACATCTTCGCTTGCAATAATAGAAATATTATTCATAATAATCAGATCCTGAATATTATGCTCTTTTACGAAATCCATTACATTATTCTGTGTATACCGGAAATCAATGACATAAACTGTCTGATAATGGTCTACCAGGAAAGGAACAAAACTGTTCCCATAAGACTCTTTTACAACAACACAGGACGAGCCGTCATTGAGTTCCGGATTGTTAATCTGAACAAGAGGTTTATCTCCCGCGATAAAACAGGAATAAAGGGAATTTTCATTCCAGGTGCTTACATCCTGAATTACGTGCCATTTCACTTCAGAGCCATCCGCCTCCCAGTAAGTCATGTCATTTGTAGCCATTGGAATATATGCGTCTACCGAATCAGGATTTTTCGCCATGTCTTCATTCTGCAGTTCCTGGTAAAATGTGCCCAGAAACGGCGCAAATGTCATCTTCTGAAAATCAGACAGCTCGTTTGGCTCAATTCCTTTCTGTTCACAGAAATTCCGATATACATAATACGCCGCAAGCTGCGTCCAGTGATGGTCGGTACGGAAATACAGATACTCGTCATTGTGTTCACGCAGGGTATCAATAGTATCTACCGTCTTTACGCCGTCCGTCAGACTGTAATAATACCTGATGGCCTGCTGCTGATCCGCTCCGCCCAGTGCTTCCAGCTCCTCTTCGCTGAGCATGACTCCTGAATTATTCGGAACCAGAATGGAGTACACATTTGTTTTGCCTTCCAGTTCAGCGGCTGCTTTATTTAATGCCGCAGTATAGGTATCTGCAGCTGCCTGACTGTAATAATAGAGTGAATAAGCAGCTCCATCCTTAACATACAGATTCTGCTGAATCTGTTTCTGAATCTCCGATTCCATTGCCCTGCTGTCCGGCGCAGAAATCTGCTCCACCTCCTGAGGCTGTTCGCTGCTGCCATCGGTCTTCTCCTCTTCTATATCCGGAATGTCATCACTGATCTGCCTGCTTCCTACCATCATAGTAGAAGATGTAATTCCATATGTGTTTTCAATTTTCTGATCCACGGCAATCAGTCCGTCACGCATAGGATATGTGTCCGAGTACCATAAAGACAGATCATAAAAAAACTGACCATCCCACAGGGAACTGACGGTAGGTGTCGGAAATTTCGTCAGCGTCCGTTTCTCCACATCTGACACTTCAGGACGGAAGAAAAACAGCAGACCGACAATTCCTCCCAGCAGCATTATAAACGCAAAAATGCGTACACTGAGGGCACGGCAAATAAAGATCATTTCTTTTTGCTTTTTTGTAATTCTTTGTTTCCCCATTAATTATACACTCCCTAGAACTGAAAATATAAGAAAGGATTATAGCTGTTTCCGATCAGCGCCAGAACGGATAATATCAGCAGCAGCGGCGGTACAATCAGCTCTGTAATATTAAAAACTGTAAATACCGCCGAATTGCGGCTTCCGAACCGAAGCAGGTTCTGCCGTATCAGTTTCCCAAGCGGCGTACATGCGACAACCGCAAAAATAAGAAGGAAAATATTGCTGAGAAATAAAGTGCTCACATCCATTCCCGTAAATCCATTTGTGCCAATCCCGAATAAACCTCCCAGTACAGACCCGAGTTCTCCCAGACTTTCAAATTTGAAGATAACCCATCCGAAGAAAACTACAAATAAAGTATATATATACTTAAGCGGTCCGGGGATTCTGTCCTTGATCACAAAGCGTTCCAGCAGCAGGAATACAAGATAATAAAGTCCCCAGAAAATATAATTCCAGCTGGCGCCGTGCCACATTCCCGTCAGGAACCATACAACCGTCATATTACGGATATATTTCAGCGTGGAACAGCGGCTTCCTCCCAGCGGTATATAGACATAGTCTCTGAAAAATGTACTGAGAGAGATATGCCACCTCCGCCAGAAATCTTTCACGGATTTCGCGATGTACGGATAATTGAAATTCTCCAGATAACGGAAACCGACCATCCTTCCCATACCGATCGCCATATCTGAATAAGCTGAAAAATCAAGATAAATCTGCAGCATATAGGCAAACATTCCCAGCCACAGTCCAAGAGTGGACTGCGCCGCGAGAACATCGCTTCCCGGCAGAATCAGAGAATCCGCGATTTCAGCGCAGGAATTTGCCAGAATTGCCTTCTTGGCAAGGCCGATACAGAATCTCCGCACCCCGACATAAATATCTGTCTGCGAGACTTTCCGGTTATCAATCTCATTTGCGACCGTTTCATAGCGGACAATAGGTCCTGCAATGCACTGGTGAAACAGACTGGAATACAGAAGCAGCTTCCAGAACGCCGGCTGGGCGTGTATCTCTCCCCGATATACATCAACCACATACGAGAGAAGCTGAAATGTATAAAAGGAAATGCCGATAGGAAGAACGATATTGGGAATCACTTCCGGTACGCCGAACAGCATCTGAAAGTTTTCCAGAAAAAACACTGCATATTTAAAGTATCCGAGCAGTCCGAGCAGGACAACGCATTCCCCGGCCATATATAATTTTCTGCCCCGGTCATTTTCAGATTTTTCAATTCTGAGAGCAAAAAACCAGCTTGCAAATGTTTCGCCGACTAAGAGGAGCAGATATTTCGGCCCGCCCCAGGCATAAAAAATCAGCGAAAACACAAGCAGTACTATATTTTTATATTTATTTTTTACACACAGATAGATTGTCAAATTTAAGACAAGAAACAGAAACAAAAAAATAAGGCTTGAAAAAACCATGATGTAAACTCCCCTTTGAATTACAGAAAATATATGTTCAACGAAATTCTACAAATCCCGACATTTCCAGTATAATGTCAGAAGTCCGGAAACACAAGCGATGTTTTCAATCTTTAATACAACTGTAATATTATTAATTTCTTGATTTCTTATGTAAAAAAATCGCAACAATTGCGTGATTCCTGAAAAGAATTGCCGGCATAAACATGAAGTTGCCTGCACAATTGGTTTTCTGATATACTAAACAGGTTCCGACGAACAAATTTTTTATGAAATTTATAAAATTCTTTGTAACGAAACCCATAATTCTCCGTCTAACCGGTGTACAGGAGGAGGTGAGCAGTTCTGGATTACGAAAAATTATATCATTCATACTATCTGCATGTGTATTCTTATGTAATGACTATTATAAAAAATCAGTCTCTTGCGGAGGAAATTACACAGAATACGTTTTACAAAGCTATGACAGCAAAAAAGTCTTTTGAACAAAGATCCAGTGAGCTGACCTGGCTATGCGGCATCGCGAAACGACTGGCAGCAGATGAGTGCAGAAAAAATCAGAAGGTTACAGAATTAGATGAAACATCTGCCGAAGATCACAGAAAAGATCTGACCGAGGCTGTTGAAGATAAAGAAACTGCTCTTCAGATTCATCTGATTCTGCATAAACTGCAGGAGCCCTACAAAGAAGTGTTCCAGCTGCGGGTATTCGGTGAACTTCCCTTTTCGCAGATCGGATTTATATTCGGGAAAACCGAAAACTGGGCAAGAGTCACTTATCACCGGGCACGACTAAAAATTCAGGAAAGGATGGAGAAAAATGAATAAAAAGAAATCTCAGGAATGCGAGATCGTTCAGGATCTGCTTCCATTATATTATGACGACGTTTGCAGCCCTTCCAGTAAAAAATTTGTACATCAGCATCTGGAGAACTGTGAAATATGTAAAAACTTTTATGAAGAACTGAAAAATGATTCCGTTGACCGGATCATGGAAAAGGAAACCCATGACGTTCTGGAAAGACATGCCAGAAAAGAAAGAACCGCCGCCTACAAAGCCGGATTGATTATCAGCGTTCTGCTGCTGATTCCCATTGTAATAACACTACTGGTTTCCATGGCTGCAGGCGGAGGCCTGGGCGTTTTCTCAGTGGTGGCGGCTTCCATGCTGCTGGTTGCTGCCCTGACTGTCGTCCCGCTCATGGCAAAACAAAGCAGACTGACGAAAAGCATTCTGGCCGGAGTAATCGCATTATTGCTGATTATATTTTTTGTAGACAGAATGAACGGCGGCGGTCAGTTTATCTTCCTTGCTGTTCCGACTGTTTTCGGAATTTCCGTACCGCTGTTTCCTTTCGTAATCAGAGGGCTCTCTTTACCGCCTGTACTTTCTGACAAAAAAGCCCTGATGGCCATGATCTGGGATACTGCATGGCTTTTTCTCACAATCTTTGTCATCTGCAGTCAGTCCGGAGATGTGGATGGCTTAAGAAACGGCAATATTATCAGTGTCATTCTCATGACCGGAGTATGGCTTGTATTTCTGACTGCCAGATATCTTCCGGCAAACCGCTGGATCAAAGGCGGCATTATTGTAATAATAACAGGAATATGGACCGCCTTTTCTAATGATATGTACTTGCTTCTTTCCGAGCACAAAAAACAGCTGACCATTCTTTCCGCCAGCTTTACAGACTGGTCATCCGACCTTCATATCAATGCCAATATTTATCTGATATGCCTGATATGCAGTATTATTATCGGAGCGTTCCTTATAATAACAGGTATATTGAAGCGGAATCGATAATATTGCCTGAATCCAGGCCTTAAACTGATCATTCCTGCTTCCGCCGAACCCCTTCAATTTGCAGGGGTTCGGCCTTTTTAACGGATTATGGAAGTCCCCTGCTTTATACCGCGCGGAGCAGTAAGCAGGGGACTTGCTTCTCTTTTCTATTTGTTTAATATATTTAATAATTTTTCTATACATACAGGTGAGTTATTCAGGAAATAATTTTTCCCATTGACAGAAATACTGTCTGCGCTTGTTATTATTATTGTATCATCCAATTCATTATTCTCATCAAATATATGCATAATCAGTATTTGATCACCGGTTTCCGTCAGAGAGCCGTCTGAAAATAATGTTCCCGGCGTTCTTCTGTATGAGTACTGTTCCAGCAGATCTATGATCTGTTCTTTTTCGTCTTCTGTAATTTCATTGTAAGGTGTATCGTTAATATAGGGCTCTCCATCTCTTACGCCAAGCTCCTCATATATAGCTGTAATATATTTGTTTGACGGAACGGATAACTGAAGTGGTCTGAAATATAATAATATTCCCTGAAATTTGCCTGCCCGGTATTTATCTGCCGATCATACTTCTTCCGAGAATATAAACCCCAACCAGCATTTCACCCACGGATAATCCCAGAAGGATTCCGGAAAATAATTCCTGCATATCAGAACCGCCCATTGTATGCGAAAGTGCCTGCAGGGCAATTCCCATCACAATCAGTAAAATTCCATATAACTGATTCTTTTGCTTTTCTAATTCCTGCGTTCGCCTCAGCAAATCCATAATCTGCTCATCATCGTATAAACGTACGCTTCTTTCTTCTGATTCTTCTCCGTCCATCAGTTCGGCAACAGTAATCTCCAGTTCTTTACACAGACTCTGAACAACCCCATAGTCCGGCATACATTTACCGGTCTCCCATTTTGAAATTGTTTTATTGGACACTCCGATTTTTTCCGCCAGCTGCTCCTGCGTTAAATTCTTCTCTTTCCGCTTCTGCGATATAAATTTCCCGGTATTACATTGATTCATCAGCCTTACCTCCATTTCATATTATTTATCTTCAATGGAAGAATATCTTTTCCCAGCTGAAAATAACACCCCTTGTCCGGAGAATATCAGTGGAATTACTGTTCTTTATCTTTCTCTCTGAAATATTCTTTCAGCGCATCTTTTACTGCTCTTTTAACAATATAATATACTGCTGAGATTGCGATAAGTACTGCAATTACAACAATCGGCAGCCATTCCATATTCTTTCCTCCCCAAAGCTTCTAAATATCTTCGATACAAATATCAGGATCTCAAAACTGTTTTTCTTATTATTTATAGTAGCAGATATTCCACGGTCACAGAACATATTTTGCTGCAGAATTATACTCGTCTCCGCTGATCTGATAAATCCCATTATATGGCTGTTCTATATAATATCGATTCTCCTGTGTATATGCATACAGAACGGAGCTGCCGCCCCGGGCGAAACAGAATTCAATCTTGATCGGAGTTTCCGCGTTAACCGGAAAATCATTTATACTTTCTCTTTTGGTAGTTCTTCCGTTACCCTCCAGCACATAAATAAGATCCTTAATTTTCTCCCTGTCTGTAATTTCTTCCTTGGTGGTGTCAGTACTGATTACCACATTTCCCAGGGTTTCTGCCTGCGGTAGATCCAAAGAATAAGTTCTCCTGTGCATCTGAAAGAAAAATACGATTCCAATCACATCCAGAATGAGAACCACTATAAGAATCCATATGGTCTTTTTTCTGTTCACTTCTTTCTCCTTTCTCCATATAACCCTGAACTATCATAATAAGCCGTTTTGTCTTTGTATCTGTATAAAAAATACACAGTAATTCTTGAAAATACACAATAAATTTCTTAATGTTTCTTTAATTTTATTCCTTGTGCCCGGCTGGCGGGGCATGCAGTAAAGTACCTGTTATTCCGATAATGTTCATATATCTCCCATTATCTGTGCGAATCATTTCCCTGTCACCAACTGCATAAGGGTTATCGGTATTCAGCCAGTCATTCCATGCCTGCTCAAAGCATCCCATTTTCCACATGTTAAGATGATTCAGCTCATTCTCAAATTTCGGTCTCCACTAGTTGATAGAGTGCCACATTTCCAAGGGAAAAATGTGTCATTGTTTCCTACATAATGATAAGCATCCACACTGATCACAGCGTCGAAAAATTCATCTGCAAACGGCATGTCCATTGCATCTGCGTGGATCGGTATGACCGCCTGTTCAACTCCTGCCTCCCTGAATCTCCTGTAATTGTCAGTAGCAGAAATCCACAGATCCAACGCGAAAACCTGCACTCCATATTCTTTTGCAAGGAAAACAGAAGTCAATCCGTTTCCGCACCCCAGATCCAGAACTCTCATTCCCGGTTTTAAGTGCACTTTCTCCAGAAGCTCTTCCAGAATCATCATTGAATTCGGGCCCATCATATTCGGTTTTAAAAAATCTTTGTCTTATTTCTCTGTTCTGAAAAAATCCATTTTCACATACTCCTCATGTTTTCTATTTTCCATTTTTATTTTCTACAGTATTTGCAATAGCAATAACGGCCGGAAACAAAACCCCTGCTATCACCCAGACAATCTATCCTTCTTTCCAGCTTTCTGACGGGAGGGTGCAGGCCAGGTAAATGGCTGTCGCAACCAGCCAGTATACAAGCGCAATCAAAGATTTCAGCGTCTGCTTCTTCTTCGCCCTTGTATAGTCTCCTTCCTGCAATAATTTTTCAAAACTTGCCCAGATGATTCCGGCTCTTATCAGAAAAACAACGCCGATCCCGACGATTACAATTTTTAATAAATAATCTGTGGTAACCCCGAATAATTTTGACAGCCGAATCATTTTTTCCAGATCCGGGATGGACTGCGCTCCTTCCCATTTAGAAACAGACTGCCTTGACACACTCATCTGTCCTGCCAGTTGCGTCCTGTCAGAATCGCTTATTATTCTCTCTGTTTTCATTCTTCCCCGGTATCACGTGAAGCGAATCCCCCACTGAAGCCGGACGGCACACAGACTAAAATTATTTCTGTGTTTCTCTTTCCCGGGGATAGACAAGCCCCCACTGTCCGCGCAGCTGATCCATAATCTCCATGACCTTAATTGTATCAGAAAGAGGCATGGAGGTGCTCTCTTTCTCCCCGGAACGGACAGCATCTATACATTCCAGTACCTCATACTCATATCCGCTGATCTGTTTTGGCACATCCATCCGACGGACAAGTCTGTCTTCTGTATCATAAACGGAAATACTCTGTGGATTATTGATGTTTTCCACAATAATGTAGCCCTTTTCGCCATAGAAAATGCCTTTTCGGTCCGATCTGCTGTAGATATCATGGGTCAGCACCGCCATGCGTCCGCCTCGGAAAAAGATAGTGATGGATTCCATAGCATCCACCCCGGTGTCTGTCATTCGGACAGATGACTCAATCCTTTCAATATCCGTCCCGAAATGCATCATGGCAAAATTAACGCCGTACACGCCAATATCCAGAAGCGCTCCCCCGGCCAGTTCCGGCCGCATAATCCGCTCTTTGTGAGAGATAGGATAAGAAAGATTGGCTGTCAGTACAGAGATATCGCCAATGATTCCGCTGTCGATAATTTCCTGAATCATATTTCTCGACGGCATATATCTTGTCCAGATCGCCTCAGCAACAAAGACCTGCTCCTGCTCCGCATATTCCCTGATCTGTTCTGCCTCCCGCGCGTTCACTGTAAATGACTTTTCGCACAGAACCGGCTTTTTATGCCGGATACACAGCTTCATATTATCGAAATGGCTGGAGTGCGGCGTTGCGATATAGATCAGCTCCACTTCCGGATCCGCACACAGCTCTTCGTAGCTTCCGTAAGCCTTCTTAAATCCATATTTCCCGGCAAATTCTTCCGCGCGTTTCAGAGTACGCGAAGCCGCCGCACAGCATTCTGCCTCTCCCATCTGTCTTAATGTATCGGCGAATGTCTCCGCCATAACTCCACAGCCTAAAATTCCTATTTTCATAATTTCCTCCTCATTTTACACAATATTTATAGATCATATTATTTTTAAATCAGATCTTTCTTAATTCAGCAGCAGCCGCGTAATGCAGTATATCAAATTCAGCAGGCGCTATATTTTCAAGAAGATCTCTGTGTTCCCGTTCCCACATTAATATTTCATTATCTGAAAGAGACGCGCCGATTCCACGGCACGCTTTTATTCTTCCATTCCAGCTTTCACGGATAAACGGTACTTTCAAATAGTATTCATCTTTTCTTGCTGCTAAAGTAATGAAAATTTTACTGCATTAATCAAGACGCTCTGATTATTGTAATTTCCGACAGCAGAAATAAAATGACAAATGCAAGAACAACAATGTAATATGTAATAATGCTGTTTCCATATTTCGGTATAACGGTAAAACTCAGCCGCACTCCTCTTAAACTGAAAAACAGCAAAAAAATAAGCTGCATAAGAGGAAAAAGAAATAACCAGATTTTAGGAGCATAGGAATCGACAATACCATTGTCAAAATGAATTGGTATCTGGTCCGGCAGCAAATAAAAAAATACACAGGAAATAATTAATGTAACAGCAAACACAATCCATGCCATTTTATTGTTATACAGTATCCGTAATAATAGTTTCATAATCTGCTCACCCCTGCTTTAAAAGATACCCTTGTTGTATTTGCTGCTTTTTCCATAATAAGAATCCTAAATACAGAAACAGGACAGCGCATCCTTCCATTACTATAATAAAAACTATGTTTTCCATAAATTTCTCCGGATCTTTTCTTCTATTATAGCATGTAATGAACGCTCTGTCCTTTTCTTCTGTATCAAATTACCTGTATTCCTGTCCATCCCGCAGAAAAGAAAGATATCTCGTCCCCTGGAAAGTAAGGCTGCCTTTATCTCCTTCGACCAACATCCCATTTATTTCCCTCCTGACGCGCTCTTAAGAGCCGGAATCACTATTTCATATCCGTCCTGCCCGTTTACAGAAGCTTCAAATGAATATACCGGCTGATAATATTTCTTGGAATCTATTACATATTTCATACTAACAGCCCCGAGTTCGAGTTCTTTTATTTCATCGCCGGCCTGACCGGAATAACGGAAATTTCCGCTTTGTATCTGTTTCCACGCTTCATCTTCAGACAGAATCGGATAATCTTTATACTTCTCACATGAGAGAATATGATTGCTGATATCTCCCAGCTTTCCTCCGTCATAAAGCGTGCAGTACAGCGATCCGTCATAGAACCGGTCTCCATCTCTTTGCCGGGAAACCGAAAACTCATAGCCAGGCGAATCGGACGATTCATCTGACTGCTCCTGAAACACCGCTCCCTCCGGCACCTGAATTCCATATGTAGACAACGCACTTCTGACAGTCGCCTCATCTTCCCCGGAAACAGGTTCCGGATAAGTCTCTGCTTCCGGATCGTCCCCAAATACAACGGCATAATCCGTATAACTCATTGTCCCGCCTGCGTAGTCAATCCACAGAGAATTCTGCTCTGTACTATAATAGACAGCCGTTTCATCATACAGATCTGTCCTGGACTCATCCAGTGTCTGCCCCAGTGAAGCGAAAAAATTATCGGCAGTCTTTCTTGTCTCTTCTTCCGTATATACAGGAATTTTATAGACTGCTGCTGTTCCCGGCTGACTGCTGTAACTCTCAGTTGTTGTCACCTGAACATCCGACATGTCAATCCGGCTGCTGAGACCGATTTCCAGATTGCCAAGTTCCTGCCGGTCATACATAATAAAAATTCCGACAAACACCAGGACGATAGCGGCAAGGGGGATCTGGGCAGCTGCCATTTTCAGAACACTGAATCGTTTTCTCTTTGCCGCCGCTGTAATCTCCCGAAACAGAACGTAGATTCCATAACCGATCATTGTTCCCAGGAAATTATTCAAAATATCATCTGCCTCCGCAACCCCCCGCGCTAAAATAAGCTGAGCCGATTCGATCAGTACAGTCACTGCCAGCCCTGTCAGATAGGTCGCCCAGAAGCGCCGGAAAAATCGTATTCCCAGCGGCAGCAGGAATCCAAACGGTACAAAGAGAAGGATATTCAGAACGATATTTCTCCATTCTGCTCCGGAAAAACTGTACCATGCTTCCCGATAAGAATAAAACAGAGGCATCATCCTGGTATCGGACCAGCCGGAAATGCGGTCCAGAAGTGTAGCTGAAAGCATTACTGCAAGATAGCAGAAAAAAGCGCCTGTCCACAGCACATTCACCGGCCGGATCCGCCTTTCCCCTTTCATCATCTTTTTATATACGATAAAATAGCCTGCTCCCGCAACTCCTCCCGCAATCACGGCCAGAATTGCCCCCTGGAGCAGATATTGTTTTACCAGTTCAATAATATTGACTAATCTCATTATCCCTTTCCCCATATTAGCACAAAGGTGCCACATAAAATATACTTTCCGTTTCTTTTTTACATCTTTATAAAACAGAATAATACGGAATAAATATTTAAAGTTCTATATAAAATTCTTAATATTTTATTGAATTTTATTTATGGAACTGCTTTCCCTGATTATATATCACTTCCGGCGCTTTCGCCGCGATAAATATATCGGATTTTATAGCAGGCAAGTCTCTTATTGACCGTGCACCAATGCCGCTGTATAATAAAAAATATGTGAAAACGGCGGCAGTTCCTTATACTGCCGCTTCGAGAACAAGCAAAAGGAGATATGCATATGCGCCGCACTGATCATCCATTTAACGGGAAGCAGTTCATATTAAATAAAAGCACAGGGGAAATTCACAATCTTGACTGCGAATCACCACTGTGCTGTATTGACAAAATAGATACCGATCAAATCTTTGCCTGTGATACTTATGCAGAAGCCGTACTGTTTGCGTCCGTACTTGGAATCGAAAGAAACGGATGCGCACACTGTATGCCGGAGCACCATCATAGTTAAAAAGACTTTTCATAAAACAGACTCCAGTGCAGCAAAAGAAACATCACCCTTATCGGATTAAATATGCTGCTTTTTCAAGATCCTTTTTATGAACATAAATTTTATATTCGTAGGAATAGTTCTGATTAATCCCAAAACTGCCGACTCTCTCTCTGCTGTTGCCAACTATTGGCGCTGCCTGGAGATTTGTGGTTTTTACAGTATAATCAATACCATTCTGAGAAAGAATATCCCTGATCTGTGCCTGACGGTTCATTTCCGTTGTCACAATCAGCTCTTTACGGTTAAATATTGTTATCATATAAGCCTGTTCCGATCTGCAAAAGCAAATCAAGTTCTATACATTTTCCCCGGTGTTTTCAGTGCATTTCAGTCCGCAATACACAATCATATCCCTCATGGCTATGTACCTCCGTTATCCTGTTTATATCCTGTTCTTATATATTCTATCAGCGGCTCCACTTCATCAAAATCATCATAATCACCATTTATACCATCCCGGTGATAAATAACCCCTTTCTTCTCGTTCCTTTCAAGGCAGTCTAAAAGATAATCCTCGCCATATCTTCTGGCAAACTCAGTAAATGCATACGGTTTTATTTTACCTAGTAATCCTTTTCTGCATTTTCCGGTGCACTCATAACAATGTCCGATTTTCCTGGAAATAGAACATTTTCTGTTTTCGCACCAGTCTTTGTCCGGACATTGCCCCGAATCACAGCCGTCACACATCGTGTTTTCAGAACACAGGCAACAGGCAAGTCCGCAGCGGGCAATCCCTAACTCTCGCTTCACAACAACACCTCCGAATTACAATCTGTCGGCCTGACTTTTCTTCATTATACCATTCGTTTATTTCTCTGTCATTATATTTGCAGACCTATATGAAAAGACAGCAGAATATCATTGACCCGCTGCCATCAGAAA
>DXIU01000038.1 GCA_019112765.1 Candidatus Mediterraneibacter norwichensis
AGCCAGGATCAAACTCTCGTTAAAAATGTTTGTTCCAAGTTCAGAACTAACTACTAGCTAATTCTTCCCTTTTTACTGTGTTGGTTCGTATGAACCATTCTTAGAAATTTTCTCTTCAAAGAAATTTTCAAGGGTTGTTGTCTATTGTTCAGTTATCAAGGTTCCTGTCGTTCTTTTCTTGCGACAGCTTTGATATTTTATCAAATCTCTTTCGCTTTGTCAAGAATTTTTTTATTTTTCTGTTTCGCTCATCTGCTTTCCTCTCGGTCCGCTTCAAGCGACAGCCTGTATAGATTATCACATCTGCAAGGCGTTGTCAACAGTTTTTTCATCTGTTTTTTCAACGCTTCCGGCTCCTTTCTTCCGCTCTCCTGCCCCCGGCTGTTCCGCCTCCGCGTCTCCGGCTGACCTGATCTTCTGCGGATTTTCAAGGCCCCGTCATCAGCGACAGATGCTATCTTATCACCACGAGAAGGAATTGTCAATGTTTTTTCTCTTTTTTATTTATTTCAGACAATTCGCACAATTCCGATAAATATTCCTATATTATTTCTCTTCTATTCTATCAGTATCCGGATCTCCTCCCTGTACAGGATTTCAAACCTGTCCAGGCCAGCACTTTTTAGCAGAAATATATATGGAAGAGAAACATGACACACAGCCGTCCTCTTTTCCATGGTATAATACAGACAGATTTTACGGAGGAACCGCACATGAAAATTGACCGCCTGATCGGCATTCTCTCAATTCTGTTACAAAAAGAAACCGTTACCGCCCCGGCTCTCGCCGAACAGTTTGAAGTATCGCGAAGGACAATCAGCCGGGATATTGACACCTTGTGCCAGGCGGGCATCCCCATCGTTACAAGGCAGGGAGTAAACGGAGGAATCTCCATTATGGACGGTTACAGAATCGACCGCACCCTCCTGACAAACTCGGAAATGAAGGATATTCTGGCCGGCCTGCGCAGTCTTGACAGTGTCAATGGAACAAATCGTTACGGACAGCTGATGGAAAAGCTTTCTGCCGGGTCTTCTGATTTTATGACCGGGGACCAGACAGTACTGATTGATCTTTCTTCCTGGTACAAAGATACTCTGGCGCCGAAGATTGAGCAGATCCGGCGCGCCATTGACAGCCGGAGACTTCTTGCTTTCCATTATTACGCACCGGAAGGCGAGAGTCACAGATTAATTGAGCCATATTATCTGATCTTCCGCTGGTCAAGCTGGTACGTATGGGGATGGTGTACAAAAAGGAAAGATTTCCGGCTGTTCAAGTTAAACCGTATGGAAGCGCCGCAGATGACTGAAACCATATTTGAAAGACGCATAGTCCCCTGGCCGGATCTGAGCAATGAACGGATTTTCCCCGGCGGTATCTATGTAAAAGTTCTTTTTGACAAGGAATGTAAATGGCGCCTGATTGAAGAGTTTGGCGCCGGCTGCTTTGACGAACTGCCGGACGGAAAGCTGCTCTTTCATGCCGACTATACAAACCGTCAGAATCTGATTTCCTGGATCCTGACTTTCGGCGAAAAAGCCCTGCTTCTTGAACCGGAATGGCTGAGAAAGGAACTCGGTGAAGTCATTCAGAAAATGGCGGTCCTATATGTAAAGGCGGAAGAAAACGAAGGATCTGACAGCTGCCGGGGAATATGTCGGAACACACAAAAAGGAGAGGAAAAATGAGATACATCTGGATGGACGAATATCTGTTAAAAAAGTAAGGTGTAACGAAAGATCTGCAGCCGGTCTGGAACTGGATCCGGTATCATGTAGGAGGCCGGATGTTTGCCGCGGTCTGTCTGAACCGGGAAAATCAGCCCTACTATATTAATCTGAAGCTGGATCCGGTACGCGGAGATTATATGCGCAGAATATATGAAGATATTATCCCCGGCTATTATTCGGATAAGATTCACTGGAATTCCATCCGCCCGGACGGCGCCGTACCGGATGATCTGATGAAAGATATGCTGGATGAATCATACCGGCTGGTTCTCGAAAGTTTCAGCAAGAAAAAGCAGCGCGAAATCCTCGGCATTACCTGCTGCGGCGCTGTCTGCTCCGAATGCAGCTGTTACCGGACCCTGTGCCGGGGATGCAATGAACTTTCCGGAAAAGTATTCCATGCGCCTGACGGTAAGGCCTGCCCTATTTACCGTTGTGCAGTAAACCGGAAACATCTGACAAGCTGTGCAAGGTGTGAAGAGCTTCCGTGTACAATCTGGAAAGAAACAAAAGATCCGCAGCTGACGGATGAGGAATTTCAGGCAGACATTCAGAAACGCATCCATAATCTGAAGTGGGATGAATGTACAGAAGAAGGAGAAAATTAAAATGACATTTGATTATAAAAAGGAATATAAAGAATTCTATCTGCCGCCGAAAAAACCCGTCATTACAGATATACCGGAAATGAATTATATTGCTGTAAGGGGAAAGGGCAATCCAAATGAGCCGGAAGGGGAATATAAAGCAGCAATGTCCCTGCTCTATGGAATTTCTTTTACAATTAAGATGAGTTACAAGAGCGGACATGAAATCGAAGGATATTTTCCTTATGTCGTACCTCCGCTGGAAGGCCTCTGGTATCAGAAAGACTCTTCATCGGGCATTGACTACTCCCGCAAGGATGATTTCCGCTGGATCTCCATGATCCGGCTTCCGGAATTTGTTACCCGGAAAGTATTTGACTGGGCTGTCCGGGAAGCCTCCGAGAAGAAAAAAACGGATTTTTCCAAAGCAGAATTTTTCACGCTTCGCGAAGGACTCTGTGTACAATGTATACATATAGGAAGTTATGACGCTGAACCTGAGACCATACAGAAAATAGATGTCTTTCTTAAGGAATAGGGCTATGAAACAGAATTTTCCGGCTGCCGGATGCATCACGAGATCTATCTGAGCGATCCCAGAAGAACCGCACCAGAAAAGCTGCGCACCGTTATCCGTCTCCCCATTCGCCGGAAGTAAGAAAGGCGGACCATACCGGAAAATTTGCCCTTGCTATTCTTCCCATATAAGATACAATAACAGCAGGTACGAAATTTTTCACAGAAAGGATTAAGAATATGGATTTTACACACAAAGAAAACGAAATTGTTCTTCTTTCAGAAGAAGGCGCTCTGCTGGCTCAGATCACATTTCCCTATAAAGGTGAAGACAGAAATACAGTGGAGATTGACCACACTTTTGTTGACGCATCCCTCCGCGGCCAGGGAATCGCCGGGAAGCTTATGAAGGAAGTCGTAAATGAACTGGAAACCAGAAACCTGAAGGCAGTTCCTACCTGCTCCTATGCAGCCGGATGGTTTGAGAAACATCCGGAGTACGCTCATCTGCTGAAATAAGCCGGACAATTTCCGAATTGTTTCCGAATTCTGTCCCGCGCATTGTTCTTCCACAGCCGGAATGCTATAATCAGCGCAGCAAAAGAGCACTGCACCTGAAAGGCATCTCTTTCAGGTGTATTTTTTTATGTGGAGGGACCAACATGAACAGTAAAGCGAAAAGAATCACAACCATTGCCATGCTGTGCGCTGTCTCCTATGCCGTTATGGCAGTCGGACGCGTACCGGTCGTTCTGTTTCTGAAATACGATCCAAAGGATGTGATTATCACGCTGGGCGGCCTGATCTGGGGACCGTTTACCGCTTTTATCGTTTCCGTAATTGTATCTTTTATTGAAATGCTCTCTGTCAGCGACACAGGTATCATCGGATGTGTTATGAATATCCTGTCCACCTGTGCCTTTGCCTGCACCGCTTCCATAATATATAAGAAGTGGCATTCTCTGGCCGGAGCCGCAGCAGGACTTCTTGCCGGATGTCTGGCTATGACCTGCGTCATGCTGATCTGGAATTATCTGATCACCCCGTTCTACATGGGCTATCCCCGGGAAGCCGTGGCTGAACTTCTGCTGCCCGCTTTTCTTCCTTTTAACCTGATCAAAAGCGGACTGAACGCAGCCTTTACTTTTCTCCTGTATAAGCCGGTAATAACCGCTTTAAGGAAAAGCGGATACCTGGCTGCCTCGGGGCAGAGCCCCCGCAGACGGCATGTCGGTATGATTCTTTTTTCTGTTGCTGTGATTCTTACCTGCATCCTGCTCATTCTGTCCATGAATGGTATCCTTTAGGAGGATTTATGATGGGAAAAGAAAAGAAAGAACATCTTCTTTGTACAATAACAGGAATTGTTGTCCACGGCCGGGGTATCGGTAAATTTGCGGGGACACCCACAGCGAATCTGGCTCCTGCCCCGGAAACCGTCCTGCCGGAAAATGGCGTATATATTTCAAAAGTTCTCTTAGATACACAGACATATTACGGCGCAACTCATATCGGAACCCGGCCGACTGTTGACAGCGATCCGGATATTTCCATAGAAACGATTCTTCTGGATTTTCACAGAGAAATCTACGGCTGCAGAATAGAACTGCAGCTGTACCATAAGCTGCGGCCTGTAAAAGAATACAGAAATTTTTCCCTTCTTCACCGGCAGATCCAGAAAGACTGCGCGGCAGTGCGGCGGTTCTGGGAAATTCCGTCTGCCTCTTCAAAGCCGGGGGCAGAGTTGAAAATAAACGCAGCATCCCGCACGGTATCCGTAAACGGGCAGGAAGTATATCTGTCAGCAAAAGAATTCCAGGTACTGAATCTGCTCCACGCCAATCCGGACGCAGCCTTTACAAAAGAACAGATCTATGAAGCCGTCTGGGAAGAACCGGCAAACGGCTGCTGCCACGCAGTAGAAAACACGGTGTTTCAGATCAGGAAGAAACTCCGGCCCTTTTCCGGAGAATACGGTTTTATCCGAACGCTGACAGGATATGGCTATCGTTATGATCCCTGCCGCTGACCATCCTATACATATACATGCAGAACAGGCGCCGGCCTTTCAGCCTGCACCTATTTCCCTTTTAGAATTCATATTTCTTCAGTTCACAGTTTTTTATACCGAACTTCGCGAATTCTTCATTGCTCATATCTGTAAAATAAGACTGTACCGCCCGGGCGACCCCGTTATGCGCCACAAGCAGATAGACTTTTTCGTCTGACTCTTCTTTAATTCTGTCCAGAAGATTATAAATTCTCTGGCAGAAACGGATCATGGACTCTCCCCCTTCATAACTCTGGGCAAAGCACATTTTCGCCTTCCGGAACTCCTCTCCGTCCCGCGGGGTTGACTCATATTTTCCGAAGTTCTGCTCTTTCAGCTCCGGTTCCACCCGCATGGGCACACCGGTAATATCTGAGATGTGCCCGGCTGTATCCGCCGCACGCATCAGAGGGGAAAAGATAATCTCATCAATATGTATGCCTTCATCAAGGATTTTCCTGCCAAGCTCCTTTGCCTGTTCATGTCCCTTTTCTGTCAGCGCAATGTCCGTAGCGCCGCAGATTTTATTCTCTACATTCCATACCGTCTGCCCGTGGCGGGCAAAATAAAAATATCCCATATCGGCTCCTTTCGTACTTTTAACCTGTATGTTTTCATTTTCCTCATATTCTGGAGCTCCTTCCGGTCTGCACACCGGGGAAGCACATCCATTGTATAATTTTCTCTCTATTTTAACACGGGATCTCTGTTGAAGAAACACCACTTCTCCATTTTTTCTCTGCGGCCATATAAAATCCTCCGTATCAGGAAAAACAGTCTTTTCAAAAACGGCCAACAAGATATAATAAGAAATATGAATGAGAAATTTTTTACACTTCCGAAAGCCCGGCAGGACCAGATCATCAACGCCGGTTTCCGGATATTCGCACATAACATTTATAAAATGACAATGCGGAAAGGATGCGGATATGGATATTATTACTACAGAACACCTTACGAAATCATATGGCAGAAACAGGGGGATCAGCGATCTGAACTTATCGGTCAGAGAGGGGGAATTCTATGGCTTTATCGGGCCGAACGGCGCAGGAAAAAGTACAACAATCCGGTTGCTTCTCGGACTGATACACCCCACTTCCGGCAAAGCCTCCATTATGAACATGGACGTGCAGAAGAACAAACGGGAAATCCTTGAAAATACGGGATATATTCCGTCGGAAGCTATGTTTTATTCCGGTACGACTGTGTCAGAAATACTTAACCTTTCCGCAAAGTTAAGACGAAAAAACTGCCGGGAGGAAAGCCGCAGACTCTGTGAACGGCTCCAGCTTGATCCCGGGCAGAAGACAGATGAGCTCTCGCTGGGCAACCGGAAAAAAGTATCCATTGTGAGCGCGCTCCAGCACAGTCCAAAGCTCTATATATTTGATGAACCTACAAGCGGGCTCGATCCTCTGATTCAGAAAGAATTTTTTGAAATTCTGAAAGAGCGCCGCGCCGGAGGCGCCACTATTTTTCTGTCTTCCCACATTTTGTCGGAAGTGCAAAGATACTGCAGCCGGGCCGCAGTCATCCGGGAGGGCAGACTTATCGCCTGTGGAGATATCGCGGATCTTGCCAGAACCAATGCAAGACGCGTCACGCTGGCGCTTCCGGATTCCACGCTTTTTCTTAAACAGCTCAGAGAGCAGGCTGAACAGACAGGCGGCCATAAAGGCGTCCACAGAGGACCGGAAATACGGGATCTCAAAATTGAAGGGAGCTCTGTTTCTTTCCTTTATCAGGGTGATATGAAAGAACTGGTAGAGTTTCTGACTCAGATTGCTTTTACAGACATTACAATCACAGAACCGGATCTGAATGAAATCTTCATGCATTTTTATGAATAGAAAGGGGAAATTATGACACTTCTTAAGTTTGAAATGAAAAGAAACCGGACCTCGCTGGCAGTCTGGGCAGCGGCGATTGCGCTGCTCCTTATGATCTGCCTGATCATATTTCCAGATATGAAAGATCAGGTAAACGAACTGAACGCAGCCTTTTCTTCGATGGGCGGATTTACACAGGCCTTTGGAATGGACCGTCTGAACTTCGGAGAACTTATGGGATTCTACGGGCTGGAATGCGGCAATATTCTCGGTATCGGAGGTGCTTTTTTTGCTGCGTATATCGGTATAACCGCGCTCGCTGACGAAGAAAAAAATCATACTGCGGAATACCTTTTCACGCACCCTGTCAGCCGCAGCCGCATTGTATTTGAAAAACTGCTTCGCATCCTGCTGCAGATTTTCATCCTGAATGCCGTCTGCATCCTGACCGCGCTTATTGTCACTGCTGCCATAGGCGAAAAATTTCAGATGAACGAGTTTCTTCTGCTTCACCTGGCCTATCTTCTGCTTCAGACAGAAATAGCTGCTGTCTGTTTCTGTATCTCCGCGTTCCTCAGGAAAAGCGGGATTGGTATCGGACTGGGGCTGGCTGCATTCCTCTATTTCCTGAATATTATTGCCAATATTACAGAAGACGCAGAATGGCTCAAATACATTACTCCCTTCGGTTATGCCGAAGCGGCCGACATCCTCACGAACGCAGAGATCAGTCCGGCGCCGGCCGCTGTCGGTTGCGCAGTAACAGCCGCGGGAATTGCCGCAGCATTTTTCAAATACTGCAGAAAAGACATTTACTGAATGGAATATATTTATCTGAATCTGTCTTCTATCTTTGCAAGATCTCCCCGGTCTTCCACCCATTCCTCTGCATATCCGCACTCACAGCATATATATTTTATCAGCGGAACTCTGTCGGCAAGCACCACAGATGATCTCAGATATATGTTATTTCCATTGGCATATCTGCCGTTATCCGGGATCCTTGCAATCCTGTCCGAGCCGCACTTTGGACATCTGCAATAGCATCCCACCTCAGAATTCTTTCTTCTCCATAATGCGCCTGCTGCACAAATAAGAAATAATCAGAATAACCAGGGCTGCTGTCATAACACATATCCAGATTCCCATATCGCCCAGTCCGCTGAAAAATGCAGCCGCATTTTCCGTCCAGGCTTCCGGCAGATATTCTATTCCTCCCATGATAAGAGTATAGAGAACCAGCATTATGATAACAGCAATCAGGTTGGCATACCTGGCCTTCTCAGCTTCAAACTTCAGCCGCAGCGGAATCATAAAGCTGAGAAAGATGACCGCAACTGCAATATAGAGTGTTCCGCTTATAAACCAATCTGTCAGGCTGTCATGAGGAGTTGTCCGCAGAAAAGCAGCTGTCCCCACTGCCATGCCAAAGCACCAGGCAATCAGGACACTGAGAATCCCGAACACATATTTTTCTGTCACGTAGCCTCTTCTGCTTACCGGAAGGGTAAAAAGGAAAAGATATCCGCTGTCATACTCATCATAGCTGATTGTACTGGTAGTAAAAAGCGCCAGGAAAATTGTAATATATGCTGTCAGGAAAGAAGAATTTCCGTCTGCAATAATTCCAAATGCAGCGATCACTACAAGTATGGCAATCAGTATCTTCCCCTGGTTTTTCATCAGCTGAAAATCTTTAATCAGCAGTCCTTTCATAAATCCTCGCCTCCGATCATCATTGCAATTACTTCATCCAGATTTCCCTGCTCCACAACTACATCCGGATAATTTTCCCGATAATATTGTTTCTGATCAGTCAGACAGGCATAGCCGTAGTTCTCCCGTCTTACCTTCAGAATATATTCTTTGTCCAGCCGCGCAAACTGTTCCTGATCCGCCTTGATCAGGGCGTAATTATTCAGCAGAACGTCGGTATCCTCATGAAGCACAATCTGTCCTTCGTGTATCATATAGATATCGTCACACAGCCCCTCCAGATCTGTGGAAATATGGGAGCTGATCAGGATACTCCTCTCTTCATTCTCTTCCATATATTCCCGGAGAAGATCCAGCACATCCCTCCGCGCTACTACATCAAGTCCTGATGTAGGCTCATCCAGAAGAAGAAACTCTGCGTTGTGGCTTACAGCCGCGATCACTTTTAATTTTGCCTTCATTCCGGTAGAAAAATCTTTAATCAACTTATTCTCCGGAATGCCGAATCTTCCGCACATATTTCTGAATTTTCTTTCATCAAACTCCGGATACATTGTTCTGAGAACCGGAATGATATCTTTCACACGCAGATAACCACTGAACCCGGAATTAGTCAGGGCGACCCCCATTTTCTGCCGGTCCCGGGCTGTCAGCTCAGAAGGAGATTTCCCCATAATGGAGACCTCGCCGCCATCACTGGAAATCAATCCCAGAACAGCCTTAAAGGCAGTGCTTTTTCCAGCGCCGTTCTGACCTACCAGACCGGTGATGTATCCCCGCTCCACCTTCATGGAACAGTTCAGCCTGAAATCCCCGTACGCCTTTACAAGTCCTTTTATTTCCAACATTATCTAGTCCTCCATGATCAATTCAAATAACTCCCTGATCTCTTCGTCACTCATCCCGCATCTTCTGCCTTTTTCCACTGCTTTTTCAATGCCTTCTTCTACTTCCCGGCGCTGTTCTTCCAGCATCCGCTCCGTATTTGCAGCGGCTACATATGTACCTTTCCCGTGAACCGTAACAGTAAAGCCGTCCTGTTCCAGATTATCATATGCTTTTTTTACAGTCAGTGCGCTGATTTTCAGGTCTTTTGCAAGAGTCCGGACAGAGGGGAGTATGTCATTTTCTTTCAGATCTCCGGCCGTAATCCGGGCCTTGATCTGATCCATGATCTGTTCATAAATCGGTACCATTGATGAACTGTTGATTATAATCTTCATATGTGTCCTCCTCTTGATAAACAGTATATAATAGTATATAACTGTTGTCAACTGTTATATACTGTTATATTTTTCTTGAGAATATTTAACCAGGATTATGATTGCCGCACCGCCAGAGCAGTCCCTCCCAATGCCGTACTATACAGTATCAGCTGGGGATTCAGCAGGATACTGCTCATCATAAAGGCCGCCAGCCAGTCGTCCCGCATTCCCTGCCTGGAAAAAGACGCCGCGATCGGAATCGTCCCGTACATGCACAGAGGCGATGCCATTCCCAGAAGACTGGCCGGGATAATTCCCCAGATCCCCATCTTTTTATCCCTCAACCTGCTGAACAGACTGTGAATAGCATCCTTTGCAAAGACCGAAATCAGAGAACCGGCCACCATGCCCAGTACCCAGTAAAAGAAAATCTGGCGAAGCTGAACCATAAAATAATAACTAATATAAATGACTTCTCTCTGCACCACGTCAGGCATACTTTTCTCTCCGATCGTTTCTGTTTATGGAGCAGTCCTGTAATGTTTTACTCATCAATAGAGACCAGCTCATAACTTCTGTTTCCAAGACCTGCTTCTTCTCCGTGTTCCAGCACATGCTCTGCATTTCAGGAATACTTTTTCAACTGTATTCCCTGCCTCTTCTGCCAGTTCTTCTTCCGATTTTCCTTCTTCCGGAATATGCCACACATTTGCCGCAAATCTGGCAAATTTCTTCAGGCCGTCTTTATAAATGTGCCCGTAATAGACCGGCAGAAGAACGGCCATTCCCTGTCCGTGATTGCAGTCCGTATATGCGCCCAGCTGATGCTCGATCAGATGACATCCGAAGTCTCCTTTTTTCCCCAGCTTGATCAGCCGGTTTTCGGACAATGTTGATGTCCACATCAGATTGCTCCTTGCCGTATAATCCTCCGGATTCCGCACCGCCTGCAGCGTATTTCTGATTACGCTGCGCATCAGAGCCTCTCCGATCTCATCTGATACATTCTGTTCATCCGGCTCGCTGAAGTAAGTCTCCATAATATGGGAAAGGCTGTCAAATGCTCCGGAAACCATCTGTTTTTCCGGGACACTGTATGTATATACCGGATCCATAAGCGCAAATACGGGATTACATTTTGCGTAGTCGTACCCGATCTTTACTTTTGTCTTTTCATTTGTGATCACCGCCGCGCCATTGCATTCACTTCCTGTTCCCGCAGTAGTCGGTATCACCCCCACACGAACCGGCGGAAAATCCACGATTCCCTTTCGTCCCCAGAAATTTTCCCACAGGTCGCCGCTGCATCCGGCTCCCAGGGAAACCGCCTTGGCACAGTCCATTACGGAGCCTCCGCCAAGCCCGAGGATCAGATCAACATCGTTTTTTTTAACGAGATCTATTCCCTCCAGAACTTTCTGGTATGTAGGATTCGGCATGATTCCGGAAAAATCAACTACATTCTTCCCATCTGCCATCAGGATGTTCAGTACTTCATCATAGATGCCATTCTTTTTCGCTGACCTCAATCCGCTGGCGAGCAGAATATTACGGCTGTCTCTTGTCAGGCTTGAAAGAAATTCTTTCACACACCCATGTCCGAAATATACTTTTGTGCTGTTTTCATAGATGAAGTTATTCATAAACAGAAAACCTCCTTGTTTTTCTGACCCTATTGTAATAAAAAAGAGATTTTCGCAGAAGTCCAGATTAGTTTTGTTATATATACCTTCAGGTATATAGCATTTCTGATTCTTATTCCGGACTTTTCAGTTTTTTCATCGTATGCAGATACATGGCAAAGGACACCGGAAGCATGATAATCTCAACCACAAGCTGAGTCCAGATCATGCCATACAGTCCTATGGTTATATTCATCAGGATCAGCAGAGGGATATTAAGAAGTCCCTGTCTGCTGAATGTAAGGATCGCGGACTGTGTACCTTTTCCCATCGCCTGGAGCGTGTAACTGATCAGGAAATTCACCGAAGTCAGCGGCACAGCCAGACATGCGATACGCAGAAAGCGGGCTCCCAGCGCGCCCCGCACGGCTCCGATGGATGTTACATTCACAATCAGTCCGCTTTTCTGCTTGCGCATCACCGGTAATACCATCTTCATCAGCTCCGCCGGAGCATATTTCACTTATTTTTACTCTTCCTGAATCAATCCATTCTCCTGTCCCTTTTATCCCCCGGGGAGGAGCCGGCGGCGTCATAGAAGCCGGCCGGCGGTCTGCTATCCTCAGAATATGATAGAAAAGGAAAGATTCCGGAATAATAAATTTATATAAAAGCGGACAGCCCTCCGCCAGAGGATACTTTTGCGCCGTAATACAGCGGCAGATGCCGCTCCGGCTGTAAACATATATCTTTTTCCCCGCAGTTCTTCCTTTCCAATCATTATTTTAAAATATCTGTAACGTATCCAGAATAGCCAGATAGTTTTCCTGTATATACCCAAAGGTTTTGTTCAATTATCTGCCTTTTACGGCGTCTCCGTCCTGTATCATCCTTTTCAGCCGGTCATACTCCTCTCTCAGCATTTTCCGGCCATGACTCGTGATAATATAAGACTTTTTCCTGCCTTCCTCGGCAGTCCTGCGTATAATCCCGGTGGCCTCAAACTTTGACAGCATGGCGTACAGAGTTCCCGGGCCGACAGTTACCCGGCCTCCGGAGATCTCCCTGACTTTTTCCATAATGTCCACGCCGCAGCACTCCTCCGTCAGCGCCAGAAGAATGTAATACATAGGCTCTGTCAATGTCTGAAACTGTTCTCTTGCCATCTGTCCTTTCCTTTCTTTTTCTGAATTCTGACTCTGTAAAAGATACCTGGTCTCCCTGCTGCGGTTTTTCGCTTTGTCTGTCCCTTTTCCGGATGTACCTTTCCGTGCTGTGCGGCTTTCCGGTTCAGTGCAGCCTTGCGGTTATACCTCCTGCAGCCCCAGTCTTTCTAAAGCTTCACACGTCTGCTCCCCGGTCAGCTCCTCAGCCTTGTACTGCAGCACCAGAACCGCGTCTTTGCAGCGGATGGTTCTCTGTCCTGCCGCCCGGTAAATGCGAAGATTCCCTTCCGACGACCAGCCCATATCCCCGTCTTCTCTTTTCTGGGACGTCCATACCAGATCCGCGATCCAGGGATAGTCTGTCCGGTACAGATAATAGGAGAACTGCACATCTTCCCCCTCTTCGCTGTCCGCCAGCAGAAAGCTGCCTTCTTCTGTGCTCCCCAGTATGCTGTGATTTATTTCTTTATAAGAAGTATTCTCCGGCACAAAAGCAAGAAGCAGGAAAGAAATCGCAATACAGCTGACGCAGCCGATCGTCCGGATCCTTTTGCCATTTTTCCTGCCGGGCCGGAAATAATTCTCCGCAGCCTGCAGGACGCCGAAAAACACCCACATAGCCAACGCGACAACCGCTGTTTTATACATACCGAGAGAATAAAGCCCGATAATAAGAACAGCCAGCGCCGCGCACACAAATGCATTCCATATCCGGTAGCCGATCCGCAGCCCGTATCTCACCGGTTTCCCTGAAGAAATCCTCTTCTTCCCGGTCAGATACCACTTCAGCGTAAAAACCCACTGCAGAATATTTTCCAGAAAATAAGCCGGAAGGATCATCAGAATAAACAGACTCAGATCAGAAAAAATCCAGTTCTCGAGTCCGGTTTTTACTGCATTGACCGAAGAATCCAAAGCAAACAGCCCAAATATAATTGTCGGGAATATCAGTCTTTTTCCTTCTGCTTTCCATATCTCTTCCACCCGCTCTTCCTCGGTTACAATGGGAACTGCGTCCTCTGATACTTTCCGGAAAACGCAGAATTTTCTGTTCGCGTCAATAAATTCCCACCCGGCTGCCCGGCAGTATTCTGCATATTCTTCGGTTTCTTCCACCGGACGGAGATCTTTTTCTCTGGCCTCTGAAAATATTTCAACGTCGTAAACAATATCTTCCGGTTCTCCCCGCCCGAAAACCATTCCCAATTTCCAGCCGGCAAAATGCCATCCTTTCAGGGACATTCTGTGAAGATATTCAGCGAATGCGCCGCGTTCTATATAACGAAAGCTGACAAATCTGTAAGTGATCTTCTTTCCTTCTTTATTGCGCATATTAGTCCTCCTTCCGGAACTCTATTATCGAGTATCGATATTTTTGATTTCAGTATATTATCGACACTCGATATATTCAAGTTAAATGGGCGTTAAATAAATTCCATATAAACAGCGATATTCTATTGACAAGTATACTTGGCGTATGGTATCTTTTATGCAAAGAAAACTTGGCATATCGCGGCAGATTTTTTTCATGCTGAAAGGGGGATTTTTCATGGAAAAAGAGGATATTCTGCTGAAAAGCAAAAATGACAACCGCAAAGGAGATGAACTTCAGGTTCAGAATAAGCAGAATGCTGAAATGTTCGGGTATGGAAGCGTTATGTTCGTTCTGGTTGTTTTAATGGTTATGGGCTCCGATTTTGTCAGCGGAGAAATACGAATCGGCTCAATGACTATGCTTTTTTACGATTTTATTACCCTTTTGGTTGGCCTGAGCCTGGTCTGTGAGTTCGGGGCAAAATTTTACTTTGCCCGCAGATGGTGGCAGCTTCTGCTGGCGCTGTTTTTCCTTGCCGGGATTATTTTCTATTTCATCCGGTATCAATTATAAAGGGGTTTTGCCGAATTATGAAAGAAGAACTTATACTGAAAAACCGTCTGAAAGAAGCAAGGTCTGAAAAGAATCTATCGCAGGCTCAGCTGGCTGAGATAGTAGGCGTATCAAGAAACACAATCAGTTCTATAGAAACGGGCCAGTTTAACCCTACAGCTAAACTGGCCCTTGTACTGTGCATTGCACTGGACAAAAAATTTGAAGAACTATTCTATTTTGAATAAAATAGTTCTATTTTCTGATGCAGAGACATGTATGACAATGTGGCCACTGCGAGAAGTGTCTCTTTTTCATCGCGGACTTCCACCTGATATACAAGGAGATTTTTCCCTTTCTTAATCTCTCTGGATTCTGCCGTCAGTTTTTTCACATTGATTCCCGGACGGAGATAACGGATATCCGCGTCTGCGGTCGTAACCTGATCTCCGTGGGATACCGCAGCAGAACCGCCTGTAATATCAGCCATAGTAAAGAGACACCCGCCGTGCAGGGAACCGATAGGATTTAAAAGCTCCGGTCTTACCTCAAGTTCCATGCGGGCATAACCCTCCCGGATCTCCACAATCCTGACTCCTGCCAGATCACCGAATACATTCTGTTCATTTCTCAATTCCCGCAGTTTTTCATAATCCATAATTGCTCCCGCCTTTTCTCTTTTCCGCTTACTGATTCTCTTTTTCCATACTCAGAGTCTTCATTGTTTCTGCAAACTCTTTCATTTCTTTATCAATTAAAACAGGTCTTCCATCCTTTTTCAGAAAACAATGTGTCGTAGTTCCGTAAGCGCTCAGCTCACCGCCTTCACTCATATTGTAAATATCATAGCGGAGAGTAAACTTCACCCTTCCGAATTCTTTCAGACTGACGACAATCTTTACCTCATCGTCAAATTTCACGCTCTTCTTGTACTCACATTCCACATGAAGCACCGGACTCATATATCCCATTTCCTCAAATCTGCGGTACGGATATCCCAGCTGGTCCAGCATATCAATGCGGGCCTCCTCCATCCAGCGGATATAATTTGAATGATGGATAATTCCCATCTGATCTGTCTCATAATATCTGGCTTTTCTTATAAATTGTCTCATTTTTCCTCCCGAAGGGGACGGACCCTTTTGCAAAGGGGTCCGTCCCCTTTCGCTCATATTTTCAGAATATTCCGACTGCATCTCCGATATTTTTTACCCCGATCAGTCTGATTCCCCGAACGTCTTTCACCATTTTCAGGGATACTTCCGGCAGGATGCATGTCTCAAATCCAAGTTTCTTTGCTTCTGCGACCCGCTGTTCGGGCATGCTGACTGCGCGGACTTCACCACTCAGGCCGACTTCGCCGAAGACAATTGTTTTTTCATCTATGGGACGGTTCCGGAAACTGGATGCGATTGCCAGAACGATTCCAAGATCAATGGCCGGCTCATTCATCCGGATTCCTCCGGCAATATTGATATAGGCATCACAGTTTGACAACGCCATACCCAGTCGTTTTTCCAGAACAGCCATCAGAAGATTTACTCTGTTATAATCGGTTCCGGCTGCTGTTCTTCTTGGCATTCCGAAATTACTGCGGCACACAAGGGCCTGAATCTCGAGCAGAATAGGCCGGGTCCCTTCCATAGAACAAGCCACCACTGACCCCGATGCATTTTCCGGCCTGCCGCTGAGCATATATTCGGACGGATTTTCCACCTCAGCCAGGCCGTCCTGCCGCATTTCAAATACCCCGATCTCATTTGTAGAGCCGAACCGGTTTTTCACTGCCCGCAGAATCCGGTAGGACGCGTGACGATCACCTTCAAAATAAAGCACTGTATCTACCATATGTTCCAGAACCCGGGGACCTGCTACAGTTCCCTCTTTTGTCACATGCCCTACGATAAAGATAGAGATACAAAGACCTTTTGCCAGCTGCATAAATACATTCGTGGACTCCCGGACCTGGGAGACGCT
Organism: Candidatus Mediterraneibacter norwichensis; assembly: GCA_019112765.1. Lineage (GTDB taxonomy): Bacteria > Bacillota > Clostridia > Lachnospirales > Lachnospiraceae > Mediterraneibacter > Mediterraneibacter norwichensis. Next base: position 16,269 of record DXIU01000038.1, read on the forward strand.
CCCCGGCGCTGAAGACACTTCTTCACTGTACATGGTCTGAATGGAATCAATGATTACCAGTTCCGGCCTCTCCTTCTCAATCACCCCGCGTATGGTTTCCAGGTTTGTCTCACAGAGAAGGAGAAGATTGGGGGAAAACTTTCCCATCCGGTTTGCCCTGAGTCTGATCTGAGCCTGGGACTCTTCTCCGGAAATATAAAGAATCTTTTTCATCTCTGCCATTTGCCGGCACACCTGAAGCAGAAGGGTGGATTTTCCGATTCCCGGATCTCCTCCTACAAGGACCAGGGAGCCGGGAACAATTCCACCGCCCAGCACCCGATCCAGTTCACCGATTCCGGTCGTGGATCGGGTCTCATCATCGGCGCTTACATCTGTCAGCGGTACAACCGCCGCTGCCTTCACAGATTCTCTCACCGCTCTGGCAGATGCTGTGGTTCCTTTTGTGATCCCTGTGTCTATCCGCTCTTCCACAAAAGTATTCCACTCTCCGCAGGCCGGACACTGTCCCAGCCATTTTGACTCCTCATGGCCGCAGTTCTGACAGAAAAACACACTTTTCTTGCCCTTTGCCATAGCATCCTTTTCCTTTCTATCATTTCATATTGCATCCTGGCTTTTCCGACAGTAAAACAGGGCGGACACCCATCCGCCCTGCTGCTTTTTCCTCATTATATCAGACAGAAACAGCTTTTTATCGTCCTGTATCTGTCCGGCCATCTGTCAGCATTTGGAAACTCTGACGTCTACACTCTGGTCCGCCCCCAGCTCTACACTGACGCTGAGCTTGCCGCTGAGGTTTGTAGTCATTCTGCCCGCCGAAGTGCCGCCGATAAACACCTCATACTCGCTTTCCGGCTCCAGCTCCAGTGTAAACTGCACATCTCCGCCTGCAGATACGGAAAATGTTACTTCTGTGTCTGTTTCTTTAAAATTTTCCACCGCACTTCCGGGAACAGACTCATAAACAAACATACCGTTTTTTTCAAGCTTTGTTATCTCTGAAAAAGTCTTTACTTTATAAATGTCTCCTGCAAATTCACAATTATCCTTTTTTGTCTTGGATGCAAGCGTGTAGTCTCCAAAACTAAGTGTTCCGTCACTCTCCGCACGCAGTAATTCTTTCACAGCTGCCATTTTCCATTTTCCTCCTAAGTATTTCATTCAAGACGGCTCCGGAAGCCTCCGCCGGAGGCGGATAATCGAAATCCCGCCCTTCGCACTGCGCCGCAGTTTACTGAAAAAGGGGATTTCTGCTGCCGGAATATCTGCTATCGCTATTATATAATAAAAACTTATGATTTGCCACTGATTTTTGCCCGACTCTTCTCCCCTTCCGTCTCTTTGACAATAAAATGAATCTTTTTCCGGTACACACCTGCCTCTACAGTATCTCCGGACTTTACCACGCCGTTCAGAATTGCTTCGGCAAGCTTATCCTCCAGCTCTGTCTGCAGGGCTCTGCGCAGTGGTCTTGCGCCGTATTTTGCATCCGTGCCTTTTTCCACAAGCAGATTTTTGGCTGATTCCCTCAGCGTCAGCCGGATATTCATCTGTTCCTCCAGACGCTTTGAGAATTCCCGGCTCATCAGAACCGCAATCTTCTTCATGTGCTCTTTCTCAAGGGCATGGAACACGATAATCTCATCAATCCGGTTCAGGAATTCCGGACGGAAGATCATTTTCACTTCATCCATCACATTCTGTTTCATTCTCTTATAGTCATCCGACGCATTCTCTTTCACGCCAAATCCCAATTTCTTCGGATCTACTATTGCTTTTGCGCCTGCATTTGAGGTCATTATGATAACGGTGTTTGAAAAATCAACTCTGCGGCCCTGGGAATCGGTAATATGCCCGTCGTCCAGCACCTGCAGCAGGATATTAAACACATCCGGATGGGCTTTTTCCACCTCATCAAACAGCACAACAGAATACGGATGGGTACGCACCTGATCACTCAGCTGTCCGCCTTCTTCATAGCCTACATATCCCGGAGGCGACCCGATCATCCTGGACACAGAATGTTTCTCCATATACTCAGACATATCAACCCGGATCATGGATTCCTCGCTGCCGAACAGCGCTTCCGCCAATGCCTTTGACAGTTCCGTCTTTCCAACTCCTGTAGGACCCAGAAACAGGAACGAACCAATCGGTCTCTTCGGATCTTTCAGGCCCACCCGGCCTCGTTTTACGGCTCTTGCCACAGCACTTACCGCTTCCTCCTGGCCGATCACCCGTTTATGAAGAACGGATTCCAGTTTTTTCAGTCTTTCCGTATCGCTCTCCGCCAGCTTCTGCACCGGGATCTTCGTCCAGGCCGAAACCACATCTGCAATATCCGCTTCTGTCACAGTCGGATGAGATGCCTGGGTCTTTCTGCGAAATCTTTTCTTCATGGATTCCAGCTTCGCCTCTGCCTTTTCCTGATCCTGCTGAATCCGGGAGGCCTGATCAAAGTCTCCTTTTCGAATGCTTTCTTCTTTCCGCTGCACAAGTTCCTTGAGAGACTCTTCCAGCGCAGTATAATTCTCCGGAACCTTATAGCCTTTCAGGCTGACAGCCGAGCACGCTTCATCCAGCACATCAATGGCTTTATCCGGCAGGTTGCGGTCTGTAATATATCTTTTTGACATCTGCACCGCTGCCTGCAGTGCATCTTCTCCGATCTGCACCCGATGATGGGATTCATATCTGGTTTTCAGCCCTCTCAGTATTTCAAGACATTCTTCTCTTGTCGGCTCTTCCACAGATACAGGCTGGAAACGCCGTTCCAGCGCCGCATCTTTTTCGATATATTTGCGGTACTCCGCAATCGTAGTCGCTCCGATCAGCTGCATTTCTCCGCGTGCAAGGGAAGGTTTCAGAATGCTGGACGCATCGATAGCGCCTTCCGCTCCTCCGGCGCCGATCATCGTATGAATTTCATCCAGAAAAAGAATCACATTTCCCGCGGAAATCACTTCGGAAATCAGACCTTTCATCCGCTCCTCAAACTCGCCCCGGTACTTGGATCCCGCAATAAGTCCGGGCAGATCCAGAGTAAGAATCCGCTTGTCTTTCATAGTCTCCGGAACCATGCCGGACGCAATCCTCTGGGCAAGTCCTTCCACTACAGCCGTCTTTCCAACTCCCGGTTCCCCTGTCAGGCAGGGATTATTTTTCGTTCTTCTGCTCAGAATCTGCATCAGACGGTACATCTCCTTCTCCCGTCCGATCACCGGATCCAGCTTTCCCTCCTCTGCCTTCCTGGTCATATCGGTACAGAACTGTTCCATCATAGTGCCGCCCCTGGCCGTCTCCTGCAGCTCATCCTGATATTCCTTCGGATCAACGCCGGCAGCATTCATAATATCCTCGAAAATTTTCTGAAGATTGATATTAAGTGTAATCAGAATTTTGGCCGCCACACAGTCTACATCCCGTATTATGGCAAGGAGAAGATGTTCTGTCCCGATCTCAGAACAGTGGAGCCGGACTGCCTCTTTTTCACTTTCCTCCAGAATTGATTCCAGCCGCGGGCTCTCCTTCGGCCTTGTGCTCTCCAGGAGCTCTCCCGACGGCGCGATCAGTTCATCCATCAGATGGAGAATCCTTTCTTCCTCAATACCGTTTTTCGCAAGAATCTGGCCTGCCACACCGCTGTATTCCCTGCGCAGGCCCAGCAGCAGATGTTCGCTTCCTATATAAGGATGCTTCATCTCCCTTGCAGTTCTGCCCGCAGTGCGGATAGCAGCGTCCGCCTGTTTTGTATATGATAAACGCATAAATTCCTCCTGTCATCTGCTTTTTGTTTCATTTCTGTTCTATTCGTAATCGTCAAAAATTTCATCAACTAATTCATGCACTTCCTGACGGGAAATATTCTTGCAGCATCCCCGGGCAAGTACAATCCTGAGCTGGCGCCTCATCTCTTCCATCTCTTCCATCTTGTCAATATCCAGAGCAATCACAGCGCCCCGCCTCTTATCCAGGCTGATATATCCCTCTCTTTTCAATACACTGTAAGCCTTATTGACGGTGTGCATGTTCACCCCGATCCGGTCGGCCAGCTGCCGCACGGACGGCAGGGAATCTCCTTCCTGTATCACAGAAGTGGCAATTCCCATAATAATCTGGTTGCAGAGCTGAATGTATATTGCCTCTTCACTGTTAAAATCAACTTCAATCAACATAACAGCAAGCTCCTTTCTCTGGCGTGTTATAGACATAATAGCACAGAGCTTTCCGGCTGGCAAGATAATTCAGATTCGTCGAAGGGAATTTCCGGACTGCAGACACAAACCGGAAGAGAAGGAAGTTTTTATAAGACGGATTCAGAAGAGGGGGACAGGGAATTCTGATTCCGTTCCATGAGTTAAGAAAAATAACGGAACCTGGGAATCAGCTAAAAGCAGGATTTGCAGCGGGCTAACTCGCATACGCTCGGACAGAGCCCGCTGTAA
>DXIU01000039.1 GCA_019112765.1 Candidatus Mediterraneibacter norwichensis
GGTTTTTGTTTGATAGCTTAATTTTACATCAAAAAGGAACAGGATTCCTTATATTTTGGCCATTTTTTAAAAGTTGTGGATAACAAAACTCAGCAGATTTATCTTAGGGGATAATTCTGCGGAAACTCAAGATAAAAAGGGGCTTTTAAATTGAGAAATCCTGTGCTATAATATTACGAGCATAACGTGCCGCGGGCACAGGAAGATCAGGAGGATAAGCCATGAAACATATTAAGACACTGAATACACAGACATTAAACAATACAGTAAAAAAAGGCGGATGCGGCGAGTGCCAGACTTCATGTCAGTCAGCATGCAAGACATCCTGCACAGTAGGCAATCAGACCTGCGAAAACCGGAAATAATCCGGTTCTGATGAAAAAGAACACAAGGGGGTAAGGCAGCGGGCCGAAAGTCCGCTGCCTTACGCATGTACCTTGTCTGTACCAAAGACAGAAAGAGAGGAAACCTTTGTGATACACCAGTATCAGAATAATGGATATAATATTGTTCTTGACGTAAACAGCGGCGCTGTCCATGTAGTGGATCAGGCCGCGTATGACGTGATCAGGGAACTGGAACAGCAGAATGAATTTCATACACCGGAGACGCTCCGGTCAGAGGAAACGGCAGATTTTCTTAAGGAAAGACTGGGGCAGGCCTACACGTGGGACGAGCTTTCCGAGATTCTGGACGCTGTAATTGAGCTGACAGAACAGGGGCGTCTGTTTACCCGCGATATTTATGAAGATTTTATAGATGTGGTAAAACAGAGAAAGACGGTTGTCAAAGCGCTTTGTCTTCACATTGCCCATGACTGCAATCTGGCATGCCGGTACTGCTTCGCCGAAGAAGGCGAGTACCACGGACGCCGGGCGCTGATGTCATTTGAGGTGGGAAAAAAAGCCCTTGATTTTCTCATTGCCAATTCCGGAAACCGGAGAAACCTGGAAGTTGATTTCTTCGGCGGGGAACCGCTGATGAACTGGCAGGTGGTAAAGGATCTGGTTGCCTATGGAAGAGAACAGGAGAAGCTCCACGACAAACATTTCCGGTTTACTCTGACTACAAACGGCGTGCTGCTGAATGATGAAGTTCAGGAGTTTGTCAACCGGGAGATGGATAACGTGGTTCTCAGCCTGGACGGGAGGAAAGAGGTAAACGACAGGATGCGGCCTTTCCGGAACGGAAAAGGAAGCTACGACCTGATTGTGCCGAAGTTTCAGAAACTTGCCGAGAGCAGAAACCAGGAAAAGTATTATGTGAGGGGAACATTTACCCGGAATAATCTTGACTTTTCTCAGGATGTGCTTCATTTCGCGGAACTGGGATTCAGGCAGATTTCCATAGAGCCGGTAGTGGGGGAAGAAACAGACCCGTATGCCATCCGGGAGGAGGATCTTCCGGTAATATTTGAGGAGTATGACAGGCTTGCAAAGATTATGGTGGACAGAGAAAGAAACGGAAACGGTTTTAATTTCTTCCATTTTATGATTGATCTGGAAGGAGGGCCATGCGTGTCCAAGCGCCTGTCCGGCTGTGGATCGGGAACTGAATATCTGGCGGTCACGCCCTGGGGAGATCTTTATCCCTGCCATCAGTTCGTAGGGCAGGAGGAGTTCCTCATGGGCAATGTGGATGAAGGAATTGTAAAGCCGCAGATCGCTGAAGAGTTCCGGGGGTGCAGCGTATACTCCAAGGAAAGCTGCAGAAAATGTTTCGCCAGATATTACTGCAGCGGAGGATGCATGGCAAATGCATATAAATTCCACGGCAATATTAATGACACCTATGAGATCAGCTGCGAGATGGAGCGCAAGCGGGTGGAATGTGCCATTATGATAAAAGCTGCGCTGGCAGATAAGTAAGAAAGGAATGTAAGACATGAAAAAGAGCAGAGGAATAATCAGCCTGATTGTTATAGCTGCCGTGATTGCGTTTCTTGGCTTTACCACCATTCACGGTCTGAATGACAAGGGAATGGGCTCCGCGAGAAACATTAATCTGGGTCTGGACCTGGAAGGCGGCGTCAGCATTACATATCAGGCAAAAGGAGACACGCCGTCTCAGGAAGACATGCAGGATACTGTCTACAAGATGCAGAGACGTGTGGAACAGTACAGTACAGAGGCTCAGGCATATCAGGAAGGCGACAACCGTGTGAGCATCGAGATCCCGGGGGTTCAGGACGCAAATGAGATCCTGGAAGAACTGGGACAGCCGGGATCCCTGTATTTTATCCGTCAGTACGGAAGTGACGGGACGGAAAACTATTCTCTGAATGCAGATGGTTCTGCCTATGAGCTGAACAAGACAATTGAAGAGTTACAGGAGGACGGCAGCATCGTACTGACAGGAAGTGAAGTGGCAGACGCTTCCGCCGGAAGCTATTCAGACCAGACGACAGGTTCGAATCAGTACGCGGTTGAACTGAATCTGACAGATGAGGGAACCCAGGCTTTTGCTGCGGCGACAGAAGAAGCCCAGGCGAACAGTGAAACCATCGCTATTTATTATGACGGTGAGCTGGTCAGCGTTCCCCGGGTAAATGAGGCGATTACAGACGGACGTGCCCAGATCACAGGAATGGCAGATTATGAGGAAGCACAGAATCTGGCTTCCACGATCCGTATCGGAGGACTGAATGTAGAGTTGGAAGAGATCAGCTCCAATGTAGTAGGAGCTCAGCTGGGTGAAGACGCAATCCAGACCAGCCTTCTTGCAGGCGCCATCGGACTTGTGATTGTCTGCATCTTCATGTGCTTTGTATATCTGCTTCCCGGATTTGCTTCCAGTATTGCACTTTTTATTTATACAGGACTGATTCTTCTGCTCCTGAACGCATTTGACATTACCCTGACCCTTCCGGGTATTGCAGGTATTATTCTTGGCATCGGTATGGCCGTGGACGCCAACGTTATTATATTTGCCCGTGTGCGGGAAGAACTGTCTGAAGGAAAATCTGTTCAGTCAGCGCTTCACGCAGGTTTCCACAAGGCAATGTCCGCGATTATCGATGGCAATGTGACCACCCTTATCGCGGCTGCTGTGCTGTGGCTGAGAGGAAGCGGTACGGTCCGCGGATTTGCCCAGACCCTGGCGCTGGGTATTGTAGTATCCATGTTTACAGCGCTTGTAATAACCAGACTTATCATCTATGCATTCTATGCGATCGGTATTCATAATCCGAAAGTGTACGGCAAGATCAGACCGGCCAGAAAGCCCATCGATTTTCTTGGCAAGAGGAAAGTTTTCTTTGTTATTTCAATCGTTCTGTGCCTCAGCGGCTTTGTCGGAATGGGCATTAATCACGCAAGAGGAATCGGGGCAATGAACTACAGTCTGGATTTCGCGGGCGGAAGTTCAACAACAGTTACATTTAATGAATCATATACCCTGGATGAGATTGACAATGAAATGATTCCGGATCTGGAAGAGATTACCGGAGACAATAACATTCAGGTACAGACGGTAAGAGACAGTGCGGATGTCGTATTCAAGACTCAGACACTGGATCTGGAAACCCGTCAGGAATTTGAAAACTATATGAGCGAGAATTACGGTGTGGAGGCAAATAATATCAGAACAGAAAATATCAGCTCCACAGTAAGTTCTGAAATGCGGACAGATGCGATTGTGGCAGTTATAATCGCAACGCTGTGCATGCTGGTATATATCTGGTTCCGGTTCAAGGACATCCGTTTCGCGACCAGCGCGGTAATCGCTCTGGTACACGACGTACTTGTTGTTCTGGCATTCTACGTGATTGCAAGAGTTTCTGTAGGAAATACATTTATCGCCTGCATGCTGACAATCGTGGGATATTCAATCAATGCTACAATCGTTATCTTTGACCGTATCCGCGAGGAACTCAAAGAAGCAGGAAACGATGTTGACTTAAAGGAACTTGTAAACAGATGTATTACACAGACTCTGACAAGAAGTATCTACACAAACCTTACTACCTTTATCATGGTTGTGGCGCTGTTCGTACTTGGCGTCAGCTCCATCCGTGAGTTCGCCGCTCCTCTGATGGTAGGTATCGCCTGCGGCGCCTACACATCCGTCTGCATAACCGGAGCACTCTGGTATGTAATGAAAACGAGAATCGGCGCAGGAGCAAAAGCTGCCGCAAAAGCCCTTCCGGTAAAGGAAGCGGGAGACGGGGCTCAGAAGTCAATTGCTCAGAACGAAGACAGCGCGTCTGAAACTTCAGGAGAGAGCCGGAGGAGAAACAAAAAATCCGGAAAATCCAGAAAGAAGAAAAAGAAAAACAGAAGGTAACAGATATATGTAAAAGGAAAAGGCCTGGTCCGGCATTTCAGCCGGACGGGCCTTTTTTCTGCATGCCCGGCTGTGCCGGAAATATTGTGTACCGGCCGGAAAATGAGGATAGATCTTTTGAACATGATAAAAAATTAAACAAAATGAGAAGAAAAATGCATTTTTTTTAGTTCGGAAAAATGGTATGGTAAAAAAGTGGAAAAATGTACAAAAATGTATTCCGGGGAGGAAGAGTTTTTGTGAAAAAGAAAAGGAGGATTTTGGAGCAAATGAGAAAGAAAAAAGCAGGAACCAGAAGAGTGCTTGCCGCTTTTCTTGCCCTCGCCCTGGCGGGTTCATATATCCCGTCCATACCGGCGTCAGCGGAAGAGCCGGACGCGGATCTTCTTCTGGATTTTGACTTTGAGGGGCTGCAGGGAGGACAGGCCATCACAACAGAAACAGCTTCTGCGTCAGGCGGCTATACTCTGACGACAAGTTATGACGGCAGCCAGGCGCTTCATTTGGATGGAACAAGTTCCCAGTGGCTGAATGTTACGAAGGCTGACGGAACAAGTCTTCTGACAGGGCTGGAGGAGATGACAATTTCCTATGATATCCAAAATGAACGGACCGGGACAAACTGGGCACTCTATGCGGCGCCGAGCGACGCTACGCAGGGAAATCCAAATGGAGAACATTATATCGGATTTCTTCACAATAGCGGTAACCTGACAGTGGAACGTTACAATCAGCCGGCAGGTACCAGCCGTCCGACGTGCCCATCGGTTTTTATTGGAAGCGAGTGGATACATATCGACGCAGTGTTAAGCGGAACGGATACGGCGATCTATGTAAACGGGATAGAGCAGGCAAGAGTAGACAGCGCATACTCTTTGACGGATATTCTGGGAGATAACAGCATCCTTCAGATCGGAAAGGCGAACTGGGGATCCGGCGAGTATACGCAGGCGTCCATAGATAATCTGAAGATCTGGGGAGCGGCTCTTACGGCAGAAGAGATCCGTCAGCAGGTTCCGGATGTATTTTTGCAGCAGAGTTTAGATGATCTCAAAGCGCAGGTTTCTGCAAATTCAGGTATAACACTGGAAAACGGGAAGTCAGTTTTGCCGGACTATAGCGGGACTGTTACATGGAGAGACTCTTCCCTGAGCCAGATTCAGATCTCAGAAGACGGTGTTACCGTAAATGTAGCGGCGCCTGAAGTCGGTGCAGAAGATCTGACGGGAACACTGACAGCTGTTATCACACTGGGCAGTCTGTCGGCGACAGTTGAAAACATTCCTGTTACAGTAAAAGCTCAGGTAGGACCGGACGACCCCTACGGATACCTGATGGTGCATTTTGTTGAGGACAGCGCAGGATATGCGGAAAAAATCTATCTTGATATTTCAAGGGGAGACAATCCGGAACAGTGGGACCCGTTAAACGGAAGAAACCCGATTCTTGCTTCCAATCTGGGAACAACAGGAACGAGAGATCCGTTTATTACATACAACCCGGAAACAGAGACATATTATATCATTGCTACTGACCTGAGAGTATTTAACGCCAATGATCCCAGCTGGAATAACGGAAACTGGGGAGCATGGGCAAGCCAGGGAAGCACTATGATGAATGTGTGGGAGTCAAAGGACCTGATTACATGGAGTAATGTGCGCCAGATTGATGTGTCATTGGATTCAAATGACAATACGGCCGCGTATCTGGGCATGATGTGGGCTCCGGAGGCGACCTGGGTAGACGATTATTATGGAGAAGGACAGGGCGCGTTTGTCGTATACTGGTCTTCTAATGTGTATTCAGATGCAGCTCATACGCAGAGTGACGGCGGCTCAGATATTATGTGGGGCGCAACGACAGACTTTACCCAGGATACATGGGAATTCGGCGGCGTAATGCTGGACGGCGGACAGGCTGGATGTATTGATACCAATATTCTTCAGGACGGCGGCAGAACATATCATATAACAAAGAGTCAGGCTTCCGGTGAAGAAATTATTATGGAATATACAGACGAAAAAGAATGGTGGCTTGTCGGAAGCGACAGAGATTCCAACTATCAGTGGACACGGGTACAGACTGCGATCGGAGCGGACTGGTATGGAGCGGTAGAAGGTCCGGCATCCTTTAAAGATCACAGTGTGGATAACAGATGGTATCTCTTTGTAGATGATCTGCCCACTCCGGGATATCAGCCGATGGTATCTACAGATTTGGACAGCGGATGGGATCATCTTGATACATCCAATTATTTCCTGACATCCTATACAAAGCATGGCGGAGTTATTTCTCTTACAAAGGCTCAGTATGACGCGATCCGTAATGCGGACGCCACATCAGCTGTAAATACAGAACTGGGAACAGTCGAAATCACAGCGGGAAGCACTGCAGATGAACTGCAGGCACAGCTGCCGCAGACAGCGGAAGTAAATCTGGCATACGACATGGGAACATCTGAGCTTCCGGTTGTATGGGATCTGTCATCCGTAAACCTGGATGAAGCAGATACCTATACTGTGACAGGTGTAGTACAGTCTATCAGCGCAAACACAGATGACTGGGTTGGAGACGGCGGATCTACGCTTCATACTGCGGCAAACAAAGAACTGTACAGTTCAAGAGCGATTGAAGTAACCGCCCAGGTAAATGTAACAACGCCGGCAGAACCAACGGAACCGGAAGGAAATGTTACAGATCTTACCCTTGAATCAGCACCTGCAAAGCTTGAGTATGTGCAGGGGGAAGAGCTCGATCTGACAGGACTTGTTATGAACGCTCTTTATGAAAACGGATATACGGATCAGATCCAGGCGGCAGACGGCGGCTTTGAAGTAAGCGGCTACGACGCGCAGCAGATCGGTGAGCAGACAGTTACTGTATCTTTCGGAGGGCAGTCAGTATCCTTTACTGTGAATGTGACGGCGAAAGAAGATCCCTCTCCTGTGTTTACCGGCATTACGATAGCAAATCTGCCGGACAAGACAGAATATGTCCAGGGAGAGGAACTTGACCTGACCGGAATTATTGTAGAAGCGCATTACAGTGATACTTCAGTCATTAAACTGCAGGAAGGTGAGAATGGTTACACCGTAAGCGGCTATGACGCGCAGCAGATCGGTGAGCAGACGATTACAATATCCTATAACGGAGACTCAGTCACATTTGCAGTGAATGTGAAAGCAAAAGATGATCCGCAGCAGCCCACGGATCCGGAAGATCCGCAGCAGCCGGCAAATCCGGATGATACGGAGGATCCGGATGGAGGACAGCAGCCTGCAGATCAGGACGATACAAAGACTCCGTCCGGAAGCGGACAGGACAAATCTGATAATGAGGTTCAGAAGGCTGTACAGACAGGAGATACAACAAATGTAATGCTTCCGATTGCCGGAATCGGAGCAGCCATTGTGCTGGCCGCAGCGGCAAGAAGAAGAGTATCAAAATAAAATAGATACAGATATCCTGTAAATTATGATATCTGCCGGAACTTGTACAAAAGTTCCGGCAGATATTTTTATATTACCGTGAAAGATCCGCGGCCTGAGGGCTTGAGGCGGTGCTTTCCATATATTAGAGAAAAACTATCTGATAGACCGGAGTTTCTGATATTTTTGGGAAAGGAAAATCCGAAGCCGATGCTTGTAGAGAAGAGTGCGGGAAAAATCGGTGTTTATTGTATTTGACATACAGGATTGCTATAATTGTTTTATTAGACAGAAAAATATTTTCAGAGATTGAAAGCAAATATATCCGGACATCTGAAAATATTTCAGGGATATCAGGAGGTACGACGACATGGAAAAATGGTTTATTGCCATGAAGAAGGCGGATTTTAACGGAATTGCGGAGAAATATCACATTTCGCCGATTACGGCGCGTCTGATCCGGAACAGAGATATTATCGGGGATGAGGAGATTGATTTTTATCTCAACGGAACAATTGCCGATCTCTATGACGGCATGCTTATGAAAGATATGGACCGCGCGGTAGATATTCTTGCTGAGAAAATCAGGGAAGAAAAAAGAATCCGTATAATTGGCGATTATGATATTGACGGTGTGAATGCCACCTATATTCTTCAGGAAGGACTGTCCGGGCTGGGAGCGGATGTGGATACAGACATACCGGACCGTATCAGAGACGGCTACGGCCTGAATAAAATGCTTATTGATCGGGCGCTGGACGAGGGAATTGATACGATTATTACCTGTGACAACGGGATTGCCGCGGCAGATGAGATTGCCTACGGGAAAGAGCACGGGCTGACGGTCATTGTCACAGATCACCATGAAGTACCTTATATTGAAATAGGGGAAGAGAAGGAGTACATCCTGCCCCCGGCAGACGCGGTTGTGGATCCTCATCAGCCGGACTGCGGATATCCTTTCAAAGGTCTGTGCGGAGCGGCAGTGGCTTATAAACTGATCGAGGCTCTGTATAATGTAATGCAGAAGGATCCGGAAGATGTGGATTACCTTATGGAAAATGTGGCCATCGCCACGGTCGGAGATGTAATGGATCTGACAGGGGAGAACCGCATCTTTGTCAAACAGGGGCTGGAAATGCTGAAATGTACCCGGAATCCGGGGCTGAAAGCACTCATTGAGTGTACAGGAATTCATGTGGAACGGCTGAATGCCTACCATATCGGTTTTGTAATCGGCCCCTGCATCAACGCAAGCGGCAGGCTGGATACGGCCAAACGGGCCCTGGATCTTTTAAATGCCAGAACAAGGCGGGATGCGGTTATGCTGGCGGAAGATCTGAAAGCGCTCAATGACAGCCGCAAGGAGATGACGGAAAAAGGGGTGGAAGAAGCGGTGCGGCTCATCGAAACCACGGATCTGAAGGATGATAAAGTCCTGGTTGTCTATCTGCCGGACTGTCATGAGAGTATCGCCGGAATTATCGCAGGAAGGCTGAAGGAAAAATATTACCGTCCTGTATTTATCCTGACAAAGTCGGAAGATGGAGTGAAAGGTTCCGGCCGTTCCATTGAAACGTATGATATGTTTGCCCAGATGTGCAGATGCAGAGCTCTGTTTACAAAATTCGGAGGGCACAAGCTGGCTGCAGGTCTGTCTCTGAAAGAAGAAAATGTGCAGAGGTTCCGGGAGACTATCAATGAACTGGCCGATCTGAGCGATGAGGATCTGCAGATGAAAGTTTCCATAGATATGCAGCTTCCGTTTCCTTATATTACGGAGGAACTGATTCATGAGCTGGAGCTCCTGGAACCGTTTGGGAAAGGGAATCCCAGGCCGCTGTTCGCGGAGAAGAATCTTAGGGTAATCCGCCCGGCGGTTTTCGGGAAAAACAGAAATGTTCTGAAGTGCAGGCTGGAGGATTCAGCGGGAAATCAGATGGAGGCTGTTTATTTCGGGGATGTGGAAGCCTGCCTTGCTCAGATGGAGAAAAAACCGGTCATGTCATTTACATATTATCCGGCGGTAAACGAGTATATGGGCAGGAAAACCCTGCAGCTGACTATTGTAAATTATCAGTAGGTTTTCTGCGCTTTAAAACTTTGTTCTTTTTATGGCGGTGATTCTGTCTGTGACAAAATTCCGGAAAACTTAATATTTGAAATTATTGAAAATAATGATATACTAAGTAATATTGGTATATCAGACTCTGCCGGCGCAGACTGCGGCAGTGAGGGCAGAACCGGCACCGGAAAGAGTTACGGTATATTTGAACCAGGCTAAGAATTACAGAAGATACGTAAAAGGGGGAATTGATATGGCAGGCACTCTGGAATACGAACAGCTTAATAAAAATCTGGAAATAGTGGACGGCCATGCTGTAAAGGCACCTGAAGATTATCAGGATCCTGAGGAACTGTACCGCGCTCTGGTCGCCAGGGTACGGAAATATCATCCCTCCGCCGATATTTCCATGATCGAGAAGGCGTACCGCATTGGAAGGGAAGCGCACAAAGATCAGGTGAGAAAGTCAGGAGAGCCCTATATTATCCATCCTCTGTGGGTGGGAATTATTCTGGCCGACCTGGAAATGGATAAAGAGACAATCGTAGCCGGTATGCTTCACGATGCGGTGGAAGATACAGAGATGACGCTGAATGATATCACACGGGAGTTCGGAGAAGAGGTTGCGCTTCTTGTGGACGGGGTGACCAAGCTGGGACAGCTCAGTTACGCGCAGGATAAGCTGGAAGTACAGGCAGAGAATCTCCGCAAGATGTTTCTTGCGATGGCAAAGGACATCCGCGTTATCATTATCAAGCTGGCGGACCGGCTTCACAATATGCGGACGCTGGAGTTTATGACCCCGGCTAAACAGCAGGAAAAAGCCCGGGAGACAATGGATATTTACGCGCCCATTGCCCAGAGGCTCGGTATTTCCAAGATCAAGACAGAGCTGGATGATCTGTCTTTGAAATACTGGAAGCCGGATGTTTATTACAATCTGGTTAAAGAACTGAATGAACGCAAGACCGAGCGGGAAGAGTTCGTGCAGCAGATTGTGGCGGAAGTGTCCACGCATATGAAAAATGCCCACATCAAGGCAAAGGTGTATGGCAGGGTAAAGCATTTCTTCAGTATATATAAAAAGATGGTCAACCAGAACAAGACGCTGGATCAGGTCTACGATCTGTTTGCAGTCCGGATTATTGTAGATTCCATCAAAGACTGCTATGCTGCGCTGGGTGTGATTCACGAGATGTATACACCGATCCCGGGAAGGTTTAAAGACTATATCGCTATGCCGAAGGCAAATATGTATCAGTCACTGCACACAACACTGATCGGTCCTTCCGGGCAGCCGTTTGAGATCCAGATCCGGACGGAAGAGATGCACAAGACGGCGGAATACGGTATCGCGGCTCACTGGAAATATAAGGAAGGCGCGGATGCCGCGAAGAGTATGGAGGCTCAGGAGGCGAAACTGAACTGGCTCCGTCAGATTCTGGAATGGCAGAGAGACATGTCCGATAACCGGGAGTTTTTAAGTCTTCTCAAGGGAGATCTGGATCTGTTCGCGGAAGATGTGTACTGTTTTACTCCGAATGGAGATGTAAAGAACCTGCCAAACGGTTCTACGCCGGTTGATTTTGCCTACGCAATTCACAGCGCCGTGGGCAATAAGATGGTAGGGGCAAGAGTAAACGGAAAACTGGTCAATATTGACTATAAAATACAGAACGGCGACAGAATTGAAATTCTGACGTCACAGAATTCCAAGGGACCCAGCCGGGACTGGCTGAATATTGTCAAAAGTACCCAGGCAAAGAATAAGATTAACCAGTGGTTCAAACGGGAATTCAAAGAAGACAACATTATAAGAGGCAAGGAGCTGATCGCTTCCTACTGCAAGAGCAAGTCCATTAATCTGACGGACATTCTGAAGCCGAAGTATCAGCAGGTTGTCCAGAAAAAATACGGATTCCGTGACTGGGATGCCGTACTGGCGGCTATCGGCCACGGCGGACTCAAAGAAGGCCAGGTTGTAAACCGGCTTCTGGAGGAGTACGAAAAGGAATATAAAAAAGAGATTACAGATGAAATTATTCTGGAAAAAATATCGGAAGCCAACAGTCAGAAAGTTCACATTGGCAAATCCAAGAGCGGAATCGTGGTCAAGGGAATTGACGACATGGCGGTGCGCTTTTCGAAATGCTGTAATCCCGTACCCGGCGATGAGATCGTAGGATTTGTCACAAGGGGACGGGGCATGACCATTCACCGCACGGACTGTGTAAATATTCTCCATCTGTCTGCCGCAGAGCGGGAGAGACTGATTGACGCGGAGTGGGAGGATAGTGCGGAAACCGGTGAAGAAGGACAGTATCTGGCAGAGCTTACCATGTATGCCGGAGACAGGCAGGGACTTCTTATGGATGTCTCCCGGGTCTTTACAGAAGCAAAGATCGATGTGAAATCCATGAATATCCGGACCAGCAAAAAAGGAACCGCTACTCTTGATATGGGATTTATCGTTCATGGACGGGAAGAACTGAACAGTGTTATTGAGAAACTGCGTCAGATTGAGAGCGTTATGGATATTGAACGTACAGCGGGATAAGGAGCAGAATATGAAGATCGAGAAATTTGTGCTTGGCCCTATGGGTACAAACTGTTATATAGCTGTAAATGAGGAGAATGGGGAGTGCTTTCTCGTTGATCCGGCTGCCTGGCCGCAGGAGCTGTCTTCCCATATCCGTACCGGAGGGAAAAAGCCACTGGCCGTACTTCTCACACATGGACATTTTGACCATATTATGGGCCTTGACGGGCTGCTGAAGGAATACGATATTCCGGTTTATGCTCTTGAAAACGAGAAAGATATCCTGAACAGCGGCCGCCTGAACCTGTCTGCCATGATGGGGACAGAATATACGTTTTCCGGCGCCCGGTATGCAAAAGACGGACAGATCCTGGACCTTGGAGGGGCACAGATCCGGGTGATCCATACGCCGGGGCACACGTCAGGCGGATGCTGTTATTATATAGAAAAGGAAGGTGTTCTTTTCAGCGGGGATACGCTGTTTCACGCGTCCATCGGCAGAACGGATTTTCCTACAGGAAGCAGCAGCCAGCTTGTCCGTTCGGTAAAAGAACGGCTGTTTGAACTGCCGGATGAGACGAAGGTGTATCCGGGACATATGGATGAGACGTCCATCGGGTACGAAAAGAAATACAATCCGTTTGTGTAATGCCGGGAGCGGCAGACCTTCGCAGAGCTGCGGAGACGGTTGGGAATTAAGAGTTATGATAGAGATTGAAGTACAGAAAAACAAATATGCATATAATGTGTATCATCTCGTGAAAGCCTTCTTTCCGGGCGAAGAGGTGGTACAGAAAATTAACGGGAAGCAAGAAACTCTGGCGGCAATCCGGATGCCGGAGGGTTCTTGCTTTTCCATTGCGCCGGAAGGTACAAATCCGGATGCCGGGGATGTGCGGGACATTCAGAGAGAAAAAAGAGAGGTGACCCGCCGGGTTTACCGTATTCTTTCTGATTATACGGGCAGAAAGCTTGCCTGGGGAATGCTGACCGGAGTGCGGCCCACAAAGCTTGCCATGCAGCGGCTGGAGAAGGAGACAGAGGCCGGAGGGCATCCTGGCGTGGATGCTCAGGAACGGGTGGTTTCCTATCTGGAGGAGGAGTATTTCGTCAGCAGGGAAAAGGCGGTCTTGGCATATCAGGTGACGCGCCGGGAGCAGGAACTTCTGTCCAGACTTGACTGCAGAAACGGATTCAGTCTGTATGCGGGGATTCCGTTCTGCCCCAGTGTGTGTTCCTACTGTTCTTTCAGTTCTTCTCCTCTGGAGAAGTGGAAAGACCGGGTGGATGCTTACCTGGATGCCCTGATCAAAGAAATCAGAGCGCTGTCCAAAATGGCGGCCGGCAGGAGACTGGATACGGTTTATATTGGCGGAGGAACGCCGACAACGCTGGAACCGGAACAGCTGGAGCGTCTGCTGGGGAGCCTTTCCGAAGCATTTGATCTGGAAGGGGCTCTGGAGTTTACTGTAGAAGCGGGAAGGCCGGACAGTATTACAGAAGAAAAACTGGCAGTACTGAAGCAATATCCGGTCAGCCGTATTTCCATCAATCCTCAGACCATGCAGCAGAAGACGCTGGATCTGGTGGGGAGACGGCATACCGTACAGCAGACGGCGGATGCTTTTCATATGGCGCGGGCCCTGGGGTTCGCCAACATTAATATGGATCTGATCGCGGGCCTGCCGGGAGAAACGGCGGAGGATATGCGGGATACCATTCAGCAGATTGAAGAACTCCGGCCGGACAGTCTTACCGTTCATTCCCTGGCGATTAAACGGGCAGCCCGGATGGGTCAGGAAGGCAGAACGGCGGATCTGCATACGGAGATATCCCGGATGGTTGACGATGCTGCCGCAGGCGCCGCCAGAATGGGGCTGGTTCCCTATTACCTGTACCGTCAGAAAAATATCGCGGGAAATTTTGAAAATGTGGGATATGCAGAGGTTGACAAAGCCGGAATATACAATATACTGATTATGGAAGAAAGACAGACCATACTTGCAGCCGGAGCGGGCGCATCCACAAAGTTTGTGCTCCCGGAAAAGACAAGTACGGGAAATGGAAAAGAGACAGATCTGATCCGGGTGGAGAATGTGAAAAACATAGAAGAGTATATCAGCCGGATTGATGAGATGATAGAGCGGAAAGCCAAAGCGGCGGACCGCAGTGCCGTATAATTACGGCAGGCAGGATGAAAGGAGAAGAATTATGGCGCTGAAGAAGAAGCCGGTTACCGGCATGAAGGACATCATGCCCGGGGAAATGGAAATCAGGGATTACGTGATCGGTCTGATTAAAGACACATACAGGACGTTTGGTTTTTCCTCAATTGAGACCCCCTGTGTGGAGCATATTGAAAACCTGTGCAGCAAACAGGGCGGAGATAATGAAAAACTGATATTTAAGATTCTGAAAAGAGGGGAAAAGCTGAAAATTGACCAGGCAAAAGAAGAGGCGGATCTGGTGGACGGAGGCCTGCGGTATGATCTGACCGTGCCGCTGTCCCGCTACTACGCAAATCACGCAAATGAACTGCCTTCCCCTTTTAAGGCGCTTCAGATGGGCAATGTGTGGAGAGCGGACCGTCCGCAGAGAGGAAGATTCCGTCAGTTCATGCAGTGTGATATTGACATTCTGGGCGAGCCGTCCAATCTGGCGGAGATTGAACTGATTCTGGCTACGACCTCTCTTCTCGGCAAACTGGATTTCAGAAACTTTACCATCCGCATCAACGACAGGCGTTTCCTGAAGGCTATGGCTTCATACAGCGGATTTTCTGAGGAAGATTATGACAGCATTTTCATTACTCTGGATAAAATGGACAAGATTGGTCTGGACGGCGTAGAGGCAGAGCTTAAGGAGAACGGTTATGCAGAAGAATCCGTGGAGAAATATCTTCAGTTATTTAAAGAAATTACAAACGATGTGGCGGGTGTACGGGCATGCAAGGAGAAATTACAGGGCTATCTTGCGCCTGAAGCAGCGGATTCACTGGAAATGATTATCACCAGTGTGGAGAGTCAGAAGGAAGCAGACTTCAGAATGTTCTTCGACCCGACCCTTGTAAGAGGCATGTCCTACTATACCGGAACCATTTTCGAAATCTCCATGGATGAATTCGGCGGTTCCGTGGGCGGCGGCGGAAGATACGACAAAATGATCGGAAAATTTACCGGACAGGATACTCCGGCAGTCGGATTTTCCATCGGATTCGAGCGTATCGTCATGCTGCTGCTGGAGAGAGGCTACCAGGTACCGGACAGCAGAGTAAAGAAAGCATTCCTTGTAGAGAAAAACATGCACCAGGAAGGCATGCTCAAAGTACTGGAACTGGCCAGAACCGAACGCCAGGCAGGAAAACAGGTCATGATCGTCAACATGAAAAAGAACAAAAAGTTCCAGAAGGAACAGCTTGCGGAGCAGGGATACA
Source organism: Candidatus Mediterraneibacter norwichensis (assembly GCA_019112765.1). GTDB lineage: Bacteria > Bacillota > Clostridia > Lachnospirales > Lachnospiraceae > Mediterraneibacter > Mediterraneibacter norwichensis. The sequence continues at coordinate 15,750 of DXIU01000039.1, forward strand.
CAGACATCACAGAATGTTACCGCGATTCGGTAGAAAAACTGTAGGCGATAGAGAATAGGTGGAATTATCAGAAAACTTCAGCGAAAGGGGACAGACCCTTTTGGAAAAGGGTCTGTCCCCTTTGGGAGAAATTGTCAGAAAAAGGAGAAAATTATGGCTGAATCAATGCAGGGACTTAAGAGAACGCACCGCTGCGGCGAATTGTCTGCGGCAAATGTGGGACAGACAGTAACGATAATGGGATGGGTGCAGAAAAACAGAAATAAGGGCGGACTTGTGTTTGTGGACGTGAGAGACCGCTCCGGTATTATACAGGTGGTATGTGAAGAAGGAAAGACGGACCCGGAGCTTCTTGAGAAAGCGGCTTCTCTTCGTTCGGAGTACGTGGTCGCAATCACAGGAGAGGTGGCAAAACGTTCCGGCGCGGTTAATGATAAGATCGCTACCGGAGAGATCGAGGTAATCCCGTCGGAACTGAGGATTCTTTCCGAATCGCTGACACCCCCGTTTCAGGTGGAGGAAAACTGTAAGACAAAGGAAGAGGTGCGCCTGAAATATCGTTATCTGGATCTGCGCAGACCGGACATTCAGAGAAATCTTATGATGAAAAGCCGTGTTATGACGCTGACACGCCAGTTTTTCAGTGAGGAAGGCTTCCTCGAAATCGAGACTCCTATGCTGGGCAAGACCACACCGGAAGGCGCGAGAGACTATCTTGTACCAAGCCGTGTGCATCCGGGATGTTTTTACGGACTGCCCCAGTCACCTCAGCTTTACAAGCAGCTTCTGATGTGTTCCGGATTTGACCGCTATATTCAGATTGCCAGATGTTTCCGCGACGAGGATCTGCGTGCGGACAGACAGCCGGAGTTTACGCAGATCGACATGGAGCTGTCCTTTGTGGATGTAGATGATGTAATTGATGTAAATGAGAGATATCTTGCGAAACTGTTCAAAGAAGTACTGGACGTGGATGTTCCCCTTCCGATCCAGCGGATGACCTGGCAGGAGGCAATGGACCGTTTCGGTTCTGATAAACCGGATCTCCGTTTCGGCATGGAACTGACAGATGTAACGGAAGTAGTTAAAGGATGCGGATTCGGTGTGTTTACCGGCGCGATTGAAAATGGCGGAACTGTCCGCGGCATTAACGCAAAAGGACAGGGCGGCATGCCGAGAAAGAAAATCGATAAGCTGACTGCATTTGTAAAAGATTACGGCGCAAAAGGTCTGGCATACATTGCGATCCAGGAAGACGGAACTCAGAAATCTTCCTTTGCCAAGTTTATGAGCGAAGATGAGATGAGCGCTCTGGTGAGAGCCATGAACGGAGAGCCGGGAGACCTGCTTCTGTTTGCCGCTGATAAAAACAAAGTTGTGTGGGATTCTCTGGGAGCGCTCCGTGTGGAGCTTGCGAAACAGCTTGATCTCCTGGATAAAAATGAATTCCGCTTTGTATGGATTACCGAATTTCCGCAGTTTGAGTGGAGCGATGAACAGGGACGCTATCTTGCCATGCATCATCCGTTCACGATGCCGATGGAAGAGGATCTGCCGCTCCTGGATGCGGGAGAACTTGGAAAAGTACGTGCCAAGGCTTATGATATTGTTCTCAACGGAAATGAGATCGGCGGCGGAAGCGTCAGAATCCACCAGAATGATATTCAGGAAAAGATGTTTGAGGCCCTTGGATTTACAAAAGAACAGGCGCACAGCCAGTTCGGTTTCCTGCTTGAAGCATTCAAGTACGGAGTACCGCCTCACGCAGGACTTGCATACGGCCTGGACCGTCTTGTTATGCTCATGGCAAAACAAGACAGCATCCGTGATGTAATCGCCTTCCCGAAGATCAAAGACGCATCCTGCCTGATGACAGAAGCGCCTACGCCGGCGGATGAAAAACAGCTGGAAGAGCTGGGACTTTCAATAGTAGAATAAGTTCGGATTTGCCGAAGGGAATTTCCGGACAGCAGACACAAACCGGAAGGGAAGGAAGTTTTTATAAGACGGATTCAGAAGAGGGGGACAGGGAATTCTGATTCCGTTCCATGAGTTAAGAAAAATAACGGAACCTGGGAAT
>DXIU01000040.1 GCA_019112765.1 Candidatus Mediterraneibacter norwichensis
AAGGCCTTTCGGTCCGAGTACACGTCCGAGACGTCCTACAACGCCCATCATGTCAGGTGTCGCGACAACTACGTCAAAGTCAAGCCATCCCTCGTTCTGGATCTTCGGAATCAGCTCGTCTCCGCCTACAAAATCAGCTCCTGCTGCCTGCGCTTCCTCAGCCTTTGCGTCCTTCGCGAATACAAGGATACGCACTTTCTTTCCTGTTCCGTGCGGAAGTACAACCGCGCCGCGGATCTGCTGGTCTGCATGACGTCCGTCACATCCTGTTCTGATGTGAGCCTCGATGGTCTCGTCAAATTTTGCTACTGCTGCTTTTTTTACTAACGCAACTGCTTCTTCTTTGTCGTAGAGGTTTCCTCTCTCGATCAGTTTTGCAGCTTCGATATATTTCTTTCCTCGTTTCATTTTACAATAACCTCCTTGTGGTATTGGCGGGAACGTGCCCCTCCCACTGTCTATAAACTATTCAGATGCTCTACTCTTCTACAACTACACCCATGGAACGGCATGTTCCCGCAACCATGCTCATAGCTGCTTCTACTGTTGCCGCATTCAGGTCAGGCATCTTTGTCTCTGCAATTTCTTTCAGCTGCTCTTTGGTAATTGTAGCAACTTTGTTCTTGTTCGGCACACCGGAACCGGACTGGATCTTGCATGCCTTCTTGATCAGAACTGCTGCCGGCGGTGTCTTTGTAATAAAGCTGAAACTTCTGTCATTATATACTGTGATGACAACCGGGATAATCAGATCACCCTGATCAGCTGTTCTTGCATTGAACTGTTTTGTAAATTCAACGATATTTACACCGTGCTGTCCAAGCGCGGGACCAACCGGCGGTGCCGGAGTTGCCTTTCCGGCAGGAATCTGCAATTTGATATAACCTTCTACTTTTTTTGCCATTTTAAATTACCTCCTTGTGGTATTGGCGGGACAGCTGTCCCTCCCACTTTTCTTTAATCCAATTTTCTCACTTCTGAAAAACCAAGTTCAACCGGAGTCTCACGGCCAAACAGCTCAACATTGATCGACAGGCTCTTCTTCTGTTCATTCATGCTCTGTACAACGCCCACAGTTCCTTCCCATGCGCCGCTGAGTACAGTGACTGTATCGCCTACGCCAAAGTTAACAACAACCTCTTCCCGTTTGATTCCCAGATTTGCCATTTCCTCTTCCTCAAGAGGAACCGCTTTGGAACCCGGCCCTACAAAACCGGTAACACCGCGGGTATTTCTCACCACATACCAGGTGTCGTCATTCATAACCATGTGAATCATCACATAGCCCGGGAACAGTTTTCTCTGAGCAGTCTTCTGGACGCCGTTCTTAAGTTCCACCACTTCCTCCATGGGAACGCGTACCTCAAGAATCTGATCTTCCAGGTGGCGATTCTCTATCGTCTTCTCAATGTTTGCTTTTACTTTGTTTTCATACCCTGAATAAGTATGGACTACATACCATTTTGCCTCTGACATATAATCACCTTTCTGCTGCGGCCGGTTATCTCACCAAAAAGTTAATTCCGTACTCTAATACGACATCAACAACTGCGATAAGCAGTCCGAGAAATACGGAAACAAGAACGACTGCCGTAGTCTGTTTGGCAAGTGTTTTCCGGTCCGGCCAGACAATCTTTCTGAACTCTGCCTGAAGACCTTTAAACCAGCTTGTCTTCTGAGTCTTTTTCTTCTCGCTCATAACATCCACTTCCCTCCGGCAACTACTTCGTTTCCTTATGCAGTGTGTGTGACTTGCAGAATCTGCAGTATTTCTTGGTTTCCATACGATCCGGATGAGCTTTCTTATCCTTCGTCATATTGTAGTTACGGTTTTTGCATTCCGTACACTCCAGTGTAATTCTTGTGCGCACAACTTCCACCTCGCTTTTAACATATTTACTACGTGTTACTGATGGTTGCGAAGCCATCTGTTTTTAGGCATAAAAAAAAGACCTACTTCCATTCGCCATAGCAGTATACCACAGCAAATGGAGGTAAGTCAAGGGATTTCATACTATTTCGACAGGTTTATCTGTTTCGCCGCAGCACCTTCGTCTGAACCCCCGGATTTCTCCTGTTCTTTTGTTTCCGGGAATTTCTTTTTCAGCCTCTTATACACGCTGGCTCTGAACAGAGAGTAAATCACCGACACAATCGGAATAAAAATCAGCATTCCCACGACGCCCATCAGGCTGCCGCCGATCGTTACTGCAGCCAGTACCCAGATGGAAGGCAGGCCCACAGAACTTCCTACTACCTTCGGATAGATCAGGTTCCCTTCAATCTGCTGAAGAATCAGAAACATAATCACAAAGGTCAGCGCCTGAACCGGATCTACCATCAGGATCAGAAATGCCCCTATAACGCATCCGATAAAAGCGCCGAAAATCGGAATAAGCGCCGTAAAGGCGATCAGGACTCCCACCAGAAGAGCATACGGCATATTCAGAATACTCATAGCTATAAAAAACATGGTTCCCAGAATCACAGCCTCGACACACTGGCCCGCGAAAAAGCTGGAAAAGGATTTAGCAGTCAATGAACACACCTCAAGAATCCATTCCACACGTTTTTCCGACAGGAATGCATAAAGAACTTTTTTCACCTGCACACTCAGTTTTTCTTTCTGCAGCAGCACATAACACGCGAAAACAAAAGCAATAACAAATGTAGCCACGCCGCTCACAAAGGAACCGATTGCAGACACAGTAGAATTAATCACATTCCCGGCTCCATCCTGAAAAAACGATACCGCACTGTCTGTCATTTTACCGATATCCAGATTCAGGCCGTCCAGCCAGGCTCTTACTTCGCTGTTGTCGGTAAACAGATCTTCCAGAAAACGCTGAGCCTCCGGCACAAACGCCCGGATCGTCTTACCCAGAGACAGAACTGTCGTCGTCAGTTCCGGAATCACAACAAACATCACAAGAACAATAACTCCGATCACAAGCGCCAGGGTAAGCACCAGACTCAGCGGACGCGCGAGACGGTTGGCAATCTTCTTATCTTTCAGATAACGGTTATAAAAGATCTTTTTTTCCAGAAAGCTCATAGGCACGTTCAGAATAAAAGCGATCCCGCCGCCCAGAATAAACGGAAAGATAATGCCGAATGCAAATCCGATCCACTCAAAAAGTATATTATAATTCCACAAAGCAATAAGGATAATGATCGTAAAGACAATCAGCTCTTTCATTTTCCTCATATTTTCTCTGTCAAGCTTCATAATTCCTCCTAATACCGATTTAAATACGCCTTCATTGTAACACATATGAAAAGAGTATCAAAGGCATAACCGGAATTTAAATTTGAATTTATCTGCGGTATGCGATTGAAAAAAGTCCGAAAATGTCAGAATACGAAGTGAGAATAAATCGTTTCCGGATAGCAGCTGCGGGAAATTCCGGCTCCGTTCCGCGTAATAAATAAAACTACAAACCCCTGAGCACAGGCTAAAAACAGGATTTTCAATGGAAACTCACGTTCCGTTCGGACAGCTCCATTGAAAATCCTGACGCCTGTACTCAGGGTTTTAAGTTTTACTAAATTACGCTTCAAGTCGCTGAAATTTCCCGCAGCTGCTATCCGAAAGACGCATCCCGCTGTCCGTATTCCGCCATTTTCTGTTCTTATCCAATCCGCACTGCCGCCGATAATTTCAACTGCAACCAGGAAAACGAAGACAGATTTTTTCAACTGCGGCTGACTGCTTATCCGGTTTCTGCTTTTCAAACAGGAAATGAACCTGTTTTCAAATATCAGCACAGAACACAGTTCCTGTATCAGCCGATAAAGTTCTGTCTTCTTTTCTTCCTGTCTGAATTTGGAATTGTGAGTGGGAAAGCGCAGCCGGGGAGTCCGGGTATGGTGATGGAGAGCTGTAAAGCGGCGCCGGTACTTAGAGCGCGTCCTTTGCGCTCTTATGTACCGCTGCGCCGCGATCCGGGCGAAAGCGTGCTCTCCGGCGCGATACCCGGACTCCCCGGCGGAAACTTTCTCCACCCACAAATTCAAATTTCACACCCTCTCACTGTAATGATGCGTTTCTTCAAGCATCATATCCTTGACTTTCATCAGGCGGATCTGGGTGCTTCTTTCATTCTCGTCCAGTTTCATTGTGATATATTTGATATTTTCCTCTGTCTCCGGAATGATTACATGTTCCAGTGCGTTTACACGTCTTCTTGTCTTTTCAATTTCCGCCGCCATGAGCTGGCATGCCTTTTCACACTCCGCCAGCCGTATCATGTCAGGCAGAATGTCTGCCAGAGATTTTACCGCGCCGTCCAGGTCACTGGATGTAAACGCAAAGCCGTACGAGTAGATATCATTTTCATCTGCCGTCCTGGTAGTGTACTCAAATACAGGGATATCCACGCTCATAACATTTTTTTCGCCGGCCTCCAGATTCACTTCCTGCTTGGGCGCCATCAGCGCTGTATTCAGAGCAGCCTCAGACATTCCCGCTTTGGCAATTACAAAATTGCGGTTAGCGGATCTGATGCCCGCTTCTACTTTTTTCCGCACCTCCATATTCTCCCGGACAAGATCAAGATACTGACGCATCAGCTCATCCCGTTTATCTTTTAACAGCTTATGCCCCCGGATTGCTGTAACCCGTTTCTTCTTCAGCCTTGTCAGCTCCATCCGCGTAGGATTTACATGTTTTGCCGCCAAAAGGGCGCCTCCTTTCTGTGCCCTGCAGGGCCTGCGGGACAGGAATTCTGCAATCCTCATAAGTACACCGGCCCCGCCCGGTTTGTCAGAATTTTCAGACTACTCACAGGAAAGGGGTACGTCCCCTTTCCTGTGAGTTTTCAGAATATTTTATTCTTTTGCTGTATTCCCGTAATACTGGTCTAAATATTTGTCGTCGATTCGTTTGAGTTCGGTCCGTGGAAGCATACGGAGAAGTTTCCATCCGATATCCAGTGTTTCTTCGATGTTCCGGTCTGTATGGTATCCCTGAGATACGTATTCCTGCTCGAATGCGTCGGCGAATTTTGCGTACATCAGGTCAATTTCTGTCAGTGCCGCCTCTCCGAGAATCACCATCAGTTCTTTCGCGTCTTTTCCGCGCGCATAGGCGGCAAAGAGCTGATTCATCGTATTGGAGTGGTCCGCTCTTGTCTTTCCTTCTCCGATTCCCTTATCTTTCAGACGGGACAGGGAGGGCAGCACGTCGATGGGCGGCATGATCCCCTTCCGGTAAAGTTCCCGGCTTAAGATGATCTGGCCTTCTGTAATGTATCCTGTCAGGTCGGGTATTGGGTGGGTTTTGTCGTCCTCCGGCATGGTCAGGATGGGGATCATGGTAATACTTCCCTTTTTTCCGTTCTGCCGTCCGGCTCTCTCATAGATGGAGGCCAGATCTGTGTACATATAGCCGGGGTATCCTCTTCGTCCGGGCACTTCCTTGCGGGCCGCGGACACTTCCCGGAGGGCGTCTGCATAGTTTGTGATATCCGTCAGAATGACAAGCACATGCATCTCTTTTTCAAAGGCCAGATACTCGGCTGCGGTCAGCGCCATTTTCGGCGTGGCAATCCGCTCAATGGCCGGATCGTTGGCCAGATTGATAAAGAGAACGGTTCTGTCAAGGGCGCCGGTTTCCCGGAAACTTTCAATAAAGAAGTCAGACTCCTCAAATGTAATACCCATGGCAGCAAATACAACGGCAAAATTTTCATCCTTTCCAAGTACCTTTGCCTGTCTGGCGATCTGCGCTGCCAGCTGCGCGTGGGGCAGGCCGGAAGCAGAAAAGATAGGCAGCTTCTGCCCCCGGACCAGAGTATTGAGTCCGTCGATAGCGGATACCCCTGTCTGAATAAATTCCTCAGGATAGCTTCTGGCCGCCGGATTCATGGGCAGACCATTGATATCCATGCGGGCTTCCGGAAGAATCTCCGGGCCCTCATCAATCGGCCGCCCCAGTCCGTCAAAGACGCGGCCCAGCATATCTTCCGATACGCCCAGCTCCATGCTCCTGCCCAGAAAACGCACCTTGCTGTTGGACAGGTTAATTCCTGTGGAGCTTTCAAAAAGCTGTACCAGAGCGTCTGTGCCGTTGACCTCAAGCACCTTGCACCGGCGGGTCTCGCCGCCGGCCAGTTCGATCTCTCCCAGTTCGTCGTAAGTCACATGCTCTACACCGCGCACCAGCATCAGCGGTCCGGCTATTTCCTGAATGGTTCTGTACTCTTTGGGCATTTACCGTTCCTCCTTTACAAATGCATTGGCGGTCTGCGCGCTCAGATTCTCGTCCGTCCTTCGGTATTCCTCATCCAGATCGTCCTCCCGTACGTATTTGAAACGCCCGATCTGTTCCCGCACCGGCATGGAAATCAGCTTCTGCAGCGAGGCCCCCTGAGAAAGGGCAGCGCTGGCTCTGTCATAAAAAGCATTTACAAGTTTCATCATCATATACTGTTTCTTCAGTGAAGTATACGTATCTGTTTCATGGAAGGAGTTCTGATGCAGGAAGTCCTCACGGATAGAACGGGCCGCCTCCATTTTCAGCCGGTCCCCCGGAGAAAGGGCATCCATTCCTACCATCTTTACGATTTCTTCCAGCTCAGCCTCTTCCTGAAGAAGAGTCATCATTTTCTGTCTTCCTTCCATCCAGTCCGGAGCCACCTCGGCGTTGAACCATTTTTCCATATCATCCAGATACAAAGAATAACTGTTCAGCCAGTTGATTGCCGGGAAATGCCGTTTATACGCCAGATTCGAATCCAGTCCCCAGAACACTTTCACGATACGCAGCGTTGCCTGGGATACCGGCTCCGATGTATCGCCGCCCGGAGGGGACACTGCGCCGATTACAGAAAGGGCTCCTTCCCGTCCTTCTTTTCCGAGAGAAATCACATGTCCCGCTCTCTCATAAAACTGGGCAAGCCTGCTTCCCAGATAAGCCGGATAGCCTTCCTCTCCCGGCATCTCTTCCAGACGGCCGGACATCTCCCGGAGCGCCTCGGCCCACCGGGATGTGGAGTCTGCCATCAGCGCCACAGAGTAGCCCATATCCCGGAAATACTCCGCAATGGTGATCCCTGTATAGATCGAAGCCTCCCGGGCGGCCACAGGCATATCGGATGTATTGGCAATCAGAACCGTCCGCTGCATCAGGGGCTGTCCCGTCTTCGGATCCTTCAGCTCCGGGAACTCATTCAGCACGTCTGTCATCTCATTGCCCCGCTCACCGCAGCCGATATAAACTACAATATCCGCTTCCGCCCATTTTGCAAGCTGATGCTGAATTACTGTCTTGCCGCTTCCGAAGGGGCCCGGCACCGCCGCCACGCCGCCTTTGGCAAGAGGGAAGAAAGTATCAATCACCCGCTGTCCGGTTACAAGAGGCATTTTGGGCGGCAGCTTTTTCCGATAGGGCCTTCCCTGACGTACCGGCCATTTCTGCATCATAGTCAGTTCCCGGTCACCCTGCTCTTCAGAAATAACAGCGACCGTCTCCTCCACCGTAAAAGACCCTGCTCTGATTTCTTTTACCGTTCCGCGGACACCGTAAGGAACCATAATTTTCTGCTGCACAAGAACCGTCTCCTGTACCGTTCCGATTACATCTCCGGACTCCACCTGATCGCCGGCTTTTACAGCAGGAACAAATTCCCACTTCCGGTCTCTTTTCAGGGAAGGAACTTCCACGCCTCTCTTCAGGTTATTTCCCGATATTTTCATAATGTCGTCCAGCGGCCTCTGTATGCCATCGTAGATGCTTGCAATCAGTCCCGGCCCCAGTTCCACCGACATGGGTACGCCCATGGACTCTACAGGTTCTCCCGGTCCCAGGCCGGAAGTTTCCTCATAGACCTGGATTGACGCTTCGTCTCCGTGCATTTCAATTATCTCACCGATCAGACGCTGGCTGCTTACCCGGACCACGTCAAACATATTTGCATCCCGCATCCCGCTGGCAATGACAAGCGGCCCTGCCACCTTTTTAATCACTCCTGTGCTCATTCATTTACTCCTCCAAACAGAATATCTGATCCGACCGCCTGCTCCACGGTCTTCTTCACGCCTTTCACGCCGGCGCCTGTATTCCCCGATACCCCTGGTATGCGGATAATCGCCGGCAGTGTTTTCTCACGGTATTCTTCGATTTCGCTTTCCACCTGCGCCGCTGCCGCCTCGGTAATGTAGATGATTCCGTAATTTCCCCCGGCCAGCCTGCGCAGAATGTCCCTCGTCTCTTCCCGGGTTTTTACAGGGCAGATGCTCAGGCCCAGAGCAGCGAACCCGTATATGCTGTCATAGTCGCCGATCACCGCAATCTTATACATACATCTCCCTTACCCTTTCCCGGATTGCCTCTTCCGGAAAACCGTTCTGTTTTCCGGTCAGAATAATCCGAACCGTTTTTATCTCGTTCTCTCTTGCAACCAGATAGGCAAGCAGAGGGCCTGCCGAAAAAGTCTCATATTTCTGCGGTTTCAGTGATTCGATCATCCGGTTGTCGCACCATCGTTCAAATGCGGACGGAGACTCCCTCAGCGCATCCGCGCCGCCTGCATAGGATGTCCCTTCCAGATACTGCGCGATCTCTTCCGCACCGGCCAGAGCCGCGCGGATCAGCTGTTCCACATTCACACTGCCGCACTCCGCCATGGCGCTGCGCATAAACTCTGCGCTTTTCCCGGTTTTCCGGGAACGCACGGCAATCCTGATATCGGCAATCGCCACGGTAGTGTCTGCATAATCAGCAATAATCTTTTCCCCGGAACGTTTCCCCGCCTCGTATATTGCCTCCAGAGCTGCTTTGTCTATTATAATATCACAGAGCTGTCCATCCCTGGTATGAAGCAGCTGGTCAAATGCCTCCGCCGCCGTCCGGGACATAGTGCCCGGCAGCCTGGAAAATTCCCTGTTTCGTATAATTTCCAGCATTTCCCGTCCCGGAATGGGGCAGTCATCATAAAAAATACGGGGATTGTCCGCCTCTGTACAGACTTCTTTTACCGCCGCCTTCAGATTATGATACAGTTTCGGAAAGGACAGTACGTCAAATACACTTATATCCGGAGCCACATCACGGATTACTTCCCATGTCTTTTCTTCCTCCCGTTTCAGCACAGCGTCCATATCCGCTGAGGAAGCGGGATCTCCCCATCCTTTGTCCGTTATGAACTGAAGCGCCTGGTCCGCTGTCCCGCAGGCGAGAAGCTGTTCTACGTCCCCGTCAGACAGAAGCGAAGTCTCAAGCGCGCGGATGCGCGCAACCGCATACGTATATTTTGTATTGCTCAAGTTTCACCCTCCTTACGGCTATACTCTATCCGAACAGCATCCGGTTTACCTGATCTGACAGTTCCTCTTTCATAGAATCAAATATCGCCTTTATTCCACAGTTTTCTTCAATTCCTCCATATATAAGGAGGAACCCTCCATCGAGCTCCGCCGGTTCCGGCGACAGCACGAGGCTTCCGCCTTTTACCGCCGCGGCAGTTTTCACCTTTCCGGAAAAACCTTCCGGCATCCGGTCAAGATCTCTCTTCGCAAAACAGATAACCCCTTCTCCTGGAAGAATATATTTCTCCAGTATTTTTTCCAGCAAAACAAAATACGCCTCACTGTCCAGATTCAGCACTTTTTCATAAGCCGTCTGTATTACACAGTGAATTGCCTCCTGCTTTGCTTCAAGATATGCCTGTTTTCTGCGCATATCCATGGAAGCTTCCGCCCGTTTTTCATATTCTGCCGCTTCCCGCTCTGCACGTTTTTCGATCTCTGCGGCTCTGACATCCGCCGCTTCCCGGGCAGATGCCAGAGCCGCTTCAGAATCTTTCTGTGCTTTTTCCAGAATTTCCGCGGCAGACTGCTGTGCTTCTTCCAGAATCCGGGCCTTCATTTTATCCAGTCCACTCATATTTCACGCTCTCCTTTTTACGCGCTCCGCACTTCTTTTTACTTTCTGTTTCCGCGCCTCTTTCCTGCGTTTTTACACCTGGTTTCTTATACCTGTATTCCGTTTACTGCAAGAAATGAGATCAGAAGAGCCAGAATGGCGTAAGTTTCAACCATGGCCGGGAACAGCATGGCTTTTCCGAACTGCTCCGGTTTCTTCGCCACGATTCCGATTGCGGCAGCTGCAGTTTTCCCCTGTGATATGCCGGAAAGCAGACCAACAATTCCCACCGGAAGGCAGGCCGCCAGGATCAGCAGACCGGTTGTTACAGAGAGATCGGCAATTCCTCCGCCCAGGATACCGATTTTTGACAGGGTAATAAATCCTACCAGAAGTCCGTAAAGTCCCTGTGTACCCGGAAGGAGCTGGATAATCAGCACCTTCGCAAATTTACTTGGATCTTCCGTTACAACACCGGAGGCCGCCTGACCGGCAATCCCCACACCGATCGCCGAGCCGCATCCTGCGAACAGAACGGCAACAGCCGCGCCAAGCAATGCATACACAATCCCCAAATCATTCCAGATATTCATAATAAAGTTTCCTCCTTTACCTCTGTGTATTTTGTATTTTCCTTAAAAGGACTGAAGGGCCTGCCGCCGCCCTCATAAAACTTGCCGAAAAACTCCACAAACTGCAGACGGTTCGTGTGCACATACGCTCCCAGCAGATTGATGGCCAGGTTCATAGCGTGCCCCACCAGGAAGATGAGGATAAAAAACACGACTCCGATTATATTGTCCGGAAGCATGCTCCCCATCTGATTGATAACAGACGCGATAACGCCTGTAGCCAGCCCCAGCGCCAGCAGACGGGAGTAGGACAGTACGTCGCTGAGCCATCCGGTTATATTGTAAAGATCATATGCTCCCAGAGCCAGTCTGAGCGCCGGATTTCTGTTCCCTCTGCCTGACATCAGCACAATGCCGATTGCCCCTGCCGCCGCCAGGATCTGAGCCGTACGGTTGAGTACAGGCGGAAATACAATTTCTGTCTGGGCTATGGACGCGAAAATATCGCTTGGAAGAAGCATCAGGATCAGCCCCGCAAGCAGCATAAACCACAGAACCACATCACAGAAGAAATCCATATATTTTTTATCCTTCAGGCACAGATACCCTTTGATTCCAAGCCCCACAAACAGGTGGATCACTCCGAACAGAAGGGAATATACCAGCAGCTTCATGGGATCATTCAGCGGAATAAACCAGAGCGCCGGCACTGTAACCGTATGTCCGAAAAATTTCTCCGACACAACATCCACAATATTTCCGAAATATCCGCCAAACAGAATTCCCCACACAAGCGTAGACAGCCCGCAGTAGAAAAACAGTTTCAGCGACTTTTTCATCCCCGGGGACATACCCGGAAACTTCCGGACCAGGATGCCGCATACAAGAGCTACTAGAGCGCCGTAAGCCGCATCCGACAGCATCATTCCAAAAAAGAAAATATAGAAAAAGGACATTACTGTAGTCGGGTCAATCTCTCCTTTATGCGGCAGCCCGTAGGATTCCACAATTCCTTCCATGTTTGCGGAGAACGGGTTGTTCTTCAGAATCACCGGCGCTTCCTCGTCTTCCCGGAGTTCTTCTACGTCTACCGCACAGTCATATCTTTCCAGCAGATAACCGGACACATAGTCGGATTCGCACTGCGGAATGTAGCCGCTTATAACAAAAGTGCGCCTGGACTGGGGAAGTTCTCCCAGCACTGCGTATTTGTCCGCCCGCACCCGGTAATAATCCGCCGTAATTTTCAGCTGCTCCCTCTCCTGCGCAAGCGCGGCAATCTGCTCTTCAATCTGACGGATCTGCTTCCTGCAGTCCTCAATCCGCTCCAGAAGCTCCTGTTTCTCCTGCGCAGGAGCTTCATCCCAGGTCTGGGACGGTCTTGCGAAACCGGCGCTCCGGAGGGCATCCTCCACATCCCGGGCGTCCTCCTTCATACAGAGCACGGTCAGGTATACCATATTCTGTTCCGCAGATATGATATGAATATCCGCCCCTTCTGCCTGAGGCGCTTTCTCTGCGAGGATCTCATATATCTTTTCCGCCGTCATGCCGCCCGGCATGGTACCGGGCATCAGTACCGTCCGCCTGGTACTCTGTGTTTTTACCGGCACGTCCAGCTTCATCCATGGTTCAAGACTTTCAATACTGTTTTCCAGTTTTCCTATGAGCCCTGCCTTCTCCGACCTGTTCTGGTCCAGATCAGAGATCTGTCTGGCCGTTCTGAGCAGCTCCCGCCGCCTTTCTCTGACTTCCGCCTCTGTCTTTGCCGTAATCACCTTTTTCCCTTCAAGCGCAGCAAAGACTGACTTCTTCTCCGGCACATATTTGTCCAGAACATCCAGTGCCTGGTCCACGGAAGCCGCCGCTTTTTCAAATCCCATCCGCTGCCCGGCTGTATCTGTCTTCTTAAAATCACTGTCATCTTCAAGTACAGGATCCACCTGAAGGACGCCCATGCTCTGAATCTTTTCCAGGATTGCTTTCCGGTCCTTTTTCAGCGCGCAGACTGTAATTCGCTGCATCTTAAGTACCGCCATAGTCACATCCCTCCTTTGCCTGTTTTCTTTCCAGAACTATACAAGCAGGGAAATCACAAGGTCCACTGCCTCTTCTTTTTTCTTCTCCGCAGCCGATTTCAGCTGCCGGATCTCTTTTTCCAGAAGGATTTCTGCTTCCGCCTCTTTCAGCCGGGCCTTTTCTTCCGTCTGACGGGCCAGTTCCTCCGCTCTCTCTCTGGCTTCCGCGATAGTCTTCTCCTCAATCTGCCGGGCTTTCGTTTCAGTCTGCTCCGCTGTTATCACGCTCTTTTCCCGGGCTTCTTTTACAATCTCATCTGCCCGGGCTTCTGCCGCGCGGATTTCCCGGATTGTCTCTTCCACCATACGTCACGCACCACCTTCCCTGCCGCTCTGTAAAATACATCCTTTTTATCATTTCCTGTTCCATCCATATTCATACGGACGATATTTTGGGCAGATTTTAACAAATCAATTTACGAATATTATATACCAGGTCAGCAGAATATTCAAAACATTTATCAAAAAACGGGCATCTGGCAGTCTTTTTTGCCATTGCCCGTGAAAATATATCCTTATTCTGTTATATCCGTCCATTTCAGACGGTGCAGACTGCCTGTTTCCTGCAGTCCCGGAAAGCCATTCTGCCGGAGCGCCTCATACAGGATTATAGCGGCGGAATTCCCCAGATTCAGCGAACGGATTCCGTTTCCCATGGGAATCCTCACACAGCGCTCCTCATTTTCCACAAGAATTTCTTCCGGAATCCCCGCGCTTTCTTTTCCGAACATAATATAGCAGTCCGGTTCATAGGACACCTCCGTATACATCCTCCTGGCCTTCGTTGTGGCCATATAAATTCTGGCTCCGGGATTTCTCTCAAGGAAATCCTGATAGTCAATATACGTAGTTACATCCAGATCCTTCCAGTAGTCCATTCCCGCCCGCTTCAGCGCCTTCTCGGACAGATGAAATCCCAGAGGCTCAATCAGATGAAGCCGCGCGCCGGCGGCCACACATGTTCTTCCGATATTTCCCGTATTAGCCGGAATTTCCGGCTCCAGAAGCACAATATTCATTATATTCTGACTCCTTATCTCAAAGGGGTCAGACCCTTTTGGAAAGGGGTCTGACCCCTTTTTCTCAAATTGTCTCTGTTGTCTATACATTTCGCTCAGCTCTCAGGCGCTGAATAAAATGTTCCACACGGCCCAGAGCTTCTTTCAGGTCTTCTATGGAATATGCGTAGGATATTCTCAGGAATCCCTCGCCGCATTCGCCGAATGCGGTTCCCGGAACGACTGCCACTTTTTCTTCCATCAGCAGTCTTTCGGCAAATTCTTCAGAGCTCATGCCGAATTCTTTAATACTTGGAAATACGTAAAATGCGCCGAAGGGTTCAAAGCACTCCAGTCCCATCCGTTCAAATTCGTGCATCAGGAACCTTCTTCTCTGATTGTAGGATCTGCGCATTTCCTGTACTTCATCCTCACAGCTGCGCAGTCCTTCCACCGCCGCGTACTGGCTGTTTGTCGGCGCGCACATAATAGCAAACTGATGCAGCTTTGTCATCTGCCCGATAATCTGCGCCGGACCGCAGCAGTATCCCAGTCTCCATCCGGTCATGGCAAAGCCTTTGGAAAATCCATTGATCACAATGGTACGCTCCCGCATTCCCGGAAGACTCGCAATCGAAACGTGTTCCGTGCCGTATGTAAGCTCTGAATAAATCTCATCGGACATTACATACAGGTCATGCTTTCTTATAAACTCTGCAACCGGTTCCAGATCCTCTCTGGTCATTATCGACCCGGTCGGGTTGTTCGGAAACGGCATGATAAGAACTTTCGTTTTCGGGGTTGTATGCTTCTCCAGATCCTCCACGGTCAGTTTGAATTCATTTTCATACTGAAGGGGCACCACAACAGGCACGCCGTCAGCCATAACCGTACAGGGCAGATAGGATACATAACTGGGCTGGGGAATCAGAACCTCATCCCCCGGATCCAGCATACAGCGCAGACCAATGTCTATAGCCTCGCTTCCTCCTACCGTAACCAGCGTCTCATGTTTCGGATCGTAGGACACATGGATCTTCCGCTCCAGATAGAGGCAGATCTCATTTCTCAGCTCCTGCAGTCCTGCGTTGGATGTATAAAATGTTTTCCCTTTTTCCAGTGTAAATATACCTTCCTCGCGGATTCTCCACGGAGTATCAAAATCCGGTTCTCCCACGCCCAGAGAAATTGCGTCCTCCATCTCGTTTGCCACATCAAAAAACTTACGGATCCCGGAAGGCTGAATATCTATGATCTTTTTTGATAATGGATTTCTCATTACGGTGTCACCAGCATCCTTTCCGACTCCTTGCGGGGAACCATAATTGTCCCGTGGTCTTTGTATTTTTTCAGGATAAAGTGTGTCGCCGTGCTCAGCACTTCATCAATGGGAGAAAGCTTCTCGGATACAAACCGGGAAACCTCTTTCAGCGTCTTGCCTTCAATTGTCACAAGCAGATCGTAGCTTCCGGAAATCAGGTACACGGAATACACCTCCGGATAATTGTAGATCCGCTCCGCGATCCGGTCAAATCCCCGGTCTCTCTGCGGCGTTACACGGACCTCGATCAGCGCGGTTACCATCTCCACGCCTGCCTTATCCCAGTCAATCAGTGTATGATAGCCGCAGATGATTTTCTCTTTCTCCATCTCGGCCATTTCATTTGCCACATCCGTCTCGTTTACTCCCAGCATAACCGCAAGCTCGCCCAGATCCACGCAGCTGTTCTTTTCAATATCTTTCAATATTTCCATTCTCAGAGTTTCTTTTCTGTCGCTCATAATGTTCCCTCCTGTTTATGAAATAGATTTTCCCGATTTATTTCCAAAAGGCCGGTCCTGCCGCCAGCACATCAGACTGTCCGGAGCGGGCCGGTCCAGATATCTTCTCTCGTCTCCGCTTGTGATCACCCGCGCGTTCTGCGCTCTGGCAATCCCAAGCCTGCCGGCTCGCGCGCCCGCCTTCTCCAGAACCCCCATCAGTTCTTCCGCATGCTCTGTAGCGATCAGGTAACTTCCCGCCGAGGTCATCTGATAGGGATTGATCTGAAAATACTCACAGATCTCCACCGTCTCCTGCTTCAGCGCCATAGCCTCCATGCTCACTTCCAGGCCTGTTCCCGATATCTCCGCCATCTCCCACAGCGCAGCCAGAATACCGCCGCTGCCGATCTGGCGGGCTGCGGAAATCAGCCTTCCGCCGCCGGACGCTTCCGCCCGGCACCCGGCAAGGATCTGTTCCGGCATCACCAGATCACTCTGAAGCGCTCTGGCCTGTCCGAGAAACGAAGGGACAAATCTTTCCGCCAGCTCCTCTTCTGCTTCGTCCAGAATATGCAGCATCCCTTCCAGCCCTGTATATCCGCAGAGCAGGATCTCCTGTCCGGGTCTCATAATTCCGGTAAATTCCCGGCTGTCAGCCGCCCCGGCAGCATCTGCCAGAACTACCATCCGCCGGACTGCCGGATTCACCTCGCCCTGCAGACAGGTAAGTTCTGTTCCCATCCGTCCGCAGACTTCCTGCGCCCCGCGTGCCGCCGCCGCAAGCATCTCTTCTTCTGTTTCCTCCGGAAACAGAATCCGCAGGGATACTCCCTGAGGCGTCACACCCCGGGCCGCAAGATTTCCTGCCGCCTGAAGCACCGCGTACCGGGCCGTCCGGGGAGAATCCCCTGTAACGGAAGCGCTGCTCCAGACAGCAGCGTCTTCCGAAGCCAGGCGCAGGCCGGAACAGTTTTCTTCCGGAGACGGACGGAAAACCGAATGCCGCATTTCTGTATGAAGTTGTCTCTTCACGGACCGGTTCCAGGCCGTCTGTGTAATATTACCCGTTTTCATCGGTCTCCTCCTCTGTTCCGCCGCTTCCTTCTGTATCTTCCCCATCCTGTGTTCCGCCGCCTTCCTTCTGGCTGCGTTTCTCAGCAATCCGGTTCATCACCGCTGTTATCGTTTCCTCATCCTGCGTATTCACTGCCTCTTCCATCTGCGCAGTCTCCTCCGCGTCATCTGACGCTGTTCCCACTGCCACGACTCTGTCCGTGGCCAGATAATAACTGTAATTGACCGCCTCCCGGCTGATCTCTTCGCCGTTTTCTGTTACGATCTTCCACAGCTGGGCAGTGTGTCCGGCCGTACCCTCGCTCTCTGTGTACATGGTTCCTATCTTTTCTGCCACTGCCACATAGGTGGTATGCTCCGGCTCTATGGTTTCCAGAGTCTCACTTTCATATTCCACTGTCCGTCCGGAAGGGCGGTATTCTTTTCCGTAAATGTAAAACGTAATTGTCCCGTTTCCGGCTTCCGCCCCGATATAAACCGGATTTTCCAGATTATTCTTAAATTTCAGATCTTTTACGCCTTCCGCTACAGCGGCATCCCGGGACGGATCCACGTAAGACACCATCATAGAGTGCTCACACCGCTCCGTAATCTCAAGCTCGGCGTAGAGAAGCGCATTATACAGTGTAGTTGTCACCTGGCAGATACCTCCGCCCATGGACTCCACCACTTCATTGCCTGCATAAGAAGGCGCAGGCGCATATCCGTTTTCTTCTGTGTAGGGAGCTGTCTGTTCACTGGCTGATATTTCCTCTCCGGGCTGAAGCAATATGCCGTTTATATGAGCGGCTCCGGATCCTATATTCTTACTTCGTCCCTCTGAGCTTCCGGCATAACTGGTGCTGTATGTGCCCAGTACATCTGTAATATCTTCCAGATCCTCAGCCACAATGTCTGCCCGGGCTTCCTCCAGCACAGCCTGCACCTGCCCGCCTTTTTTGTCCCATCCGCTGCCAAGCAGATCATTCACAGCCGCCACTGTCTTTTCCAGGTCCAGCGCCTCTCCGGGCACATCCTCCTGTATGACCGCCGCGCCGTCCTTCCGGATAATCGCCGCATTTTCCGGAGCGTCCAGAATACTGCCCATGCGGGTCCGGAGCACCTCTCCGGCTGACGCCTCTGTGATCTGATACTGCACAGGATAAGTTTTCTGTCCGCCTTTTTCCGAAGCTCTCAGAATTTTATAGCGGTCCACAAGACTGCCTTTTTTGCCGTAGTCTGCTGCCTGCTCTGTAATTTTCTCCAGATCTTTCACCGAAACTCCCAGTTCTCTGAGGGTCGCCCTTGCTTCCCTCCCGTCGTCCAGCGTGAAAACAATCAGTTCTCCGGACACCTGATCTGCTGCGGCCGTAACCGCAGATTCCGCCTCTTCTGCCGTCATGCCGGATACATCTGTCTCTCCGATAAAGACACCGTCAATAATAATATCCGGATCATATTTCTCAACTGTGCGCCGAAGCAGACTGTTTATAACAAGGATAACAATAAGAGCGGCCAGAGCCGCAAAAATTCCCAGAATTACAGTCCTTCTGCGCACTGCCGCAGCGCGCCTCTTTGTTGTCTGTTTCTTCTTTCCCATTCCTGTCAGCTCCGCCCCGTTTCTGATCCCGAATCCGGCCGGACCGCTTTCGTCCGCGCCTTACATTTCTGTATTCTGATATATCGCTCTGCGCCGTATTTTATACAATATACGGCACAACCATCGTAATAATCATTGCCGCCACAATTCCTATAATGATAATAGATATGATTCGCCTGATCTTTTTATCATAAAAATTCATATTTTTCTTTTCTCCTCTCCATCATCTGCCGTCATTGCCGGAATCATCAACGCAGAAAACCGCCGCGTCATTTGTCAGCCTGTTTCTGCTCCGGTAATCGAACAGCAGCAGCCTCCCCCGCACTCTCTCCAGATGTGTCATCTTGCGGAGCTGGTTCCTGTCAAAGCCCTCATATCCTTTCAGATAACGGAATTCTTCTGCTTCCCTTTTATAAAAAGCAGAGGCTTCCTCTCTTGACACCCGGCTTTCTCCCAGAAAGTCCGGGCGGTTTTTCACATTATCCCTCAAATACAGGTCCAATGTCAACCACTCCCGGTATTCTTCTGTATTTTTCACCGGATGCTTCCGGATAAACTGATACAGAATCTCATATCTGGCCAGCCTGGAATGGCTGACTTTTAACAGGCCGGCAGATTCGTAGTACAGCGCAAGGGCTTCATACATGGCAAAGGGCGAGGAAAACTCTTTCTCCAGATGATCCAGCGTATGCCGGAACTGTGCGCTGTTATAGTAGACCTCCACCATCTCCTCCACCTGCTTAAGCCGGATAATGTCTTCGTAGGAAAGCCATTTTGTGGAAAGGACTTCATAAGGAGGACGGTCCTGGTAAATCAGCCCGTATTCCTGTGCTTTGTCATGCATGAGAGATCCTTTGAGCACTTTAAGAAATCCGAGCTGAAGCTGATCCGGCTTCATGGCATACACACAGTTAAATGACCGGATAAAGCTTTCATAATCCTCATATGGAAGCCCTGCAATCAGATCGAGATGCTGATGTACATTGCCGCCTTCCCGGATCCTGGCCGTAACCTGACCGACTCTGTCCAGATCCATCTTTCTTCTGATCTCGCGGATGGTCTCCCCGTTGGCCGACTGAACACCGATTTCAAGCTGTATAAGTCCGGGACGCATTTCCCGGATCAGCCGGATCTCCTCTTCATTCAGAAGATCCGCCGCCACCTCAAAATGGAAATTTGTAATGCCTCTGTCGTGTTCTTTGATATAACTCCACACCGCCATCGCGTGATCGTGCCTGCAGTTAAAAGTCCGGTCGACGAATTTCACCTGAGACACTTCATGATCGATAAAGAACTGCAGTTCTTTTTTTACCAGTTCAATATCACGGAAACGGAGACATTTATCTATGGAAGACAGACAATAGCTGCAGGAAAACGGACATCCCCGGCTGGATTCATAGTAAATGATCCGGTTTCTGAAATCCTCAATGTGGCTGTACACAAAGGGAACCCGGCTCAGATCCATTACCGGCCGGGACGGATTGACCCGGACATTTCCCGCATCATCCCGGTACACAATGCCTCTGATCCGATCCAGAGACAGCCCCTTTTCTTCCTGACCGTGATAATAATCCATCAGCTCAAGAAAGGTCTCTTCTCCCTCTCCGCACATAACACCGGTCAGGTGCGGGCAGGACTCCAGCATCCCGCTGCCGCTAAAAGAAACTTCCGGGCCTCCCAGCCAGATCCTGACATCCGGCAGGATCTTCGGAATCTCCGCAGTCACCTGACGGACATAACTGATATTCCACAGGTAGCAGGAAATACAGAGGATGTCCGGCTGCTGCCTGTAAATGTCCATCAGAATCTCATCGATAGTCTGGTTGATCGTATATTCCGCAATTCTGATCTCCTCTTTATATTTACACGCATACGCCCGCAGGCTGTATACCGCGGGATTGGAATGGATATATTTCGCATTGATGGCTGCCAGTAAAATTTTCATAAAACAGATCCTCTTTTCCGGAGCAGTTCTGGTAATTCAAAAAGAATTTCCAGAAAATTTTACTATATTTTTTTTTGCAAGTAAAGAAACATGAACAAATTCATCCTCACACATTGACATTTCCCATAAAACCATGTAAAATTAAGGCTCGTGCAGCCGGGGTGTTAGCGGTACCTTGTACCTGCAATCCGCTATAGCAGGGGTGATATTGCGCAGAGGGCGGCAGTCTGCAGGGCTGCCCCCGGTAAGTGACGTTGATGTCCGGGTCTCACGCGACGGGAACCTGTGAACCGTGTCAGGCCGGGAACGGAGCAGCACTAAGCAGGACCTTCCGGGTGCCGTGAGGGTGCCTGGGCTGAGTTAACTGCCGGGGTAACGCCTGTGGACCAAGTTCGAAGCGCAATGCACGCAAAAAAAGAAATCTTTTTTTCAATGAAATAGCAAAAGAGGTACATCAGTCTTCACTGCGTACCTCTTTTTTCGTCCTTTATCTGCCTTACATCTCTTATCCGCCGTACAGCGCACCCATCCCGCTAAGCGCTCAGTCTGCAATATCCTGCTGTCCGGCAGCGGATTTCTTCTGCATCTTCTTCCGCTCTCTCAGTTCCCGGAAAAATCCGGTCATCAGTGCGCTGCACTCTTTCTCCAGTACTCCTGTCTCAAGCTGTGCCCGGTGATTGAATTCTTTCATATCAAGAAGATTCAGGATGGACCCCGCGCATCCGGCTTTCGGGTTCATACATCCCACCACCACCCGGGTCACCCGGGACTGTACAATGGCGCCGGCACACATCTGGCAGGGCTCCAGAGTCACATAAAGCGTACACTCTTCCAGTCGCCAGTCGCCCAGCTTTTTACTGGCCTTTCTGATCGCTGTGATCTCTGCGTGGGCAAGAGGACTTTTATCCGTATTTCTCCGGTTATACCCCCGGCCGATGATTTTTCCGTCATGTACAATTACACATCCAATGGGAGTTTCATCCAGTTTATAGGCTTTTTTCGCCTGGCGGACAGCCTCCTTCATATACTTTTCATCTGTCTTTCTCTGTTCCGTGATAATATCCTTCTTTTCTTCTGACATGATTTTCCTTTCCGCCTCTGTTCTTTTTTCCGGTTCTGCTGAATAGACTGGAATGAAAAGAGACAAGACCAGAGGTATTATATGAATCCCGGTATTTTTTATTTATATGAATACGAAAATAACAGGCGGAGGAGAAACGTAGGGTTTATCAAAATCTCGCGCCGCTATCAGACCTGCATCCTCCAGATCCACGCCCGCGGCGTCTCAGCCGGCAACGGAGCGCCGCTTGAACTGTATGCATTTTACAGGGACGGGGATGCCATGACCGGCACACAGATCGCCACACTAACCTGCTTCGGAAAGACTGTATCCGTCCGTCTTCCTGTATCTGAACGTTCATTCCCCGAAGGACGTCCTCTTTCTGAGATGGACGGTTTCCTCATCAAACTCCCCGGAGAAAAAACGGCCGTTTTCTGGATGGCCTCCGCATTTTTCTTCCCTGTGGATATCGGCATGCTCCGGCCTCCTGTATCTCCGGAAGGAGAAACGGAAGAGCCGGCTGTTCCCGCTCCGGGAAGTGACAGGACGGAAGAAGCCGGTTCCGATATGGAAGAGGCAGTCCCCGAAGAATCAGCTCCTGTCCCGGAAAACATAGCTCCGGAAGTTCCTGAACAGAATGAGGAGTCGGAAGAACCGGAGGCCCCCTCTTCAGCTCTGGATGGAGCAGAAACGCCGTCCGGTCTGTCCGAAGATATTTCCAGTCAGGAAAAAGACGCCGTTTCCCGGAACTGCTGTTCCCCGGATGAAAAGAAAAAGGCCAGAAAGATCCAGCGTTCGAATATTTCCATCCTCCCGCGGCGTTTCTGGTCCCTGGCCAACAACAGCTTCCTGCTTCACGGCTACCATAACTATAACCACCTTCTGCTGGCCGAAGAGGCCGGCCGTCTGTGGCTGGGCGTACCCGGCATCTATGATCCCAGGGAAGCCAGAGCCGCGGATCTGTTCGGTTTTCCCCAGTTTACACGGGAATATGCCGCGCAGCTGGATCTGGAACCGGAAGAGCGCAGCGACAGCGATGATTTCGGCTACTGGTGCCGCTGTGTAGGAACCGGACGGATCGAATAACCCTCTGTTGTCAGAGAATACCGTTCATTTCCTGATACAGCCGCTTTGCATAGCTGTCGGTCATTCCGCACACATAATCTGTAACAAGGAGCAGGCGGAGATAAAGTTTTTCCGCCTCGCTCTTTCCCTGTGCGTGAAGCCGGTAGGCATTTTTATAATTTTCAGATATAAATGATACAATTCTCGCGTCAATCGATTCCGGCCTGTCATCTGTATCAAAGTGCAGAACCGCATGGACAAGCCGGTCCATAAGATAATTCAGAATTGTTGATTCATGGACTTCCATTCTGTAAATCGCGCGCGAAGTAAACACTCTGCGGTACGCCATATCGCCCAGCAGATCCATCAGCTTTTCTCCGAATGTCCCGTAAAAAAGGTCTTTTCCGAAACTTCCGTCCATAATACTGTCATAATTTGATGTAAAACCGAATGTCGCGCAGCTGATCAGGAATCCCTGAGCGCTGACAATCCAGTTCTTCACTGCGTAATCTTCCGGGCTGCTGACGCCTTTCTTTATGCCTCTCTCATAGAGCTGGCGCAGCTTCTCGCCGGCCCGGAAAGGAGACCGGGGCTCCCGGCCGTCCAGCACAGTCAGCTCCCTCTCCAGCGTGGAGTATGTAATGAAGCCTTTAACAAAAGCGTCTTCTATATCAGCGGTCTTATATGCAAGGTCATCTGCCGCCTCCAGGATATAAGTCAGCGGATGCCGGCAGTTTCCTGCTCCGGTAGCGGAGGTAATCCTGCGGAATACATCTGTATCCGCACAGTAATAGCCCATCTTCTTTTCCCGGATATTGCCGCTTTTTTCATTGATTTCCAGAGAAGATACCGGATATTTTATAATAGTATTCAGAAGCGCGTAGGTCAGATTCATCCCATGCTCATCCACCAGGTAATGAAGTTTTGTCACCAGACGAAGCGCCTGCGCATTGCCTTCAAAGTGATAAAAATCCGCTTTCATCTGTTCGGTAAACATCTCATCCAGCCGTTTTCCCTGATAAGAAAGAGCAGGAAGATTTTTCAGGAACCAGTCCCGGATCGCTTCTTCTCCGAAATGTCCGAACGGAGGGTTGCCGATATCGTGTATCAGTCCGGCGCACTCCAGTATATGGGATATATCTTCTTTCATCCGCGGTGTAAACCCGGAATTTTTCTTATATTTCAGTATATTCTCACCGATATTCTGGGCAAGGGATTTGCCCAGAGATGATACTTCCAGGGAATGCGTCAGCCTGGTCCGGATAAAGTCGCTCTTATCCAGAGGGAAAACCTGAGTCTTGTCCTGGAGCCTGCGGAATGAGGCGCTTCCGATAATCCGATGATAATCTTTTTCAAACTCGCTTCTCAGATCTGCCGCCCTTGTCCGCCCTGAACTCTCCCGCTCCCGTCTGTCAGACAATAACGTCCGCCATTCCACAGCATTTCCTCCTTTCAGCTGACATTTGCCCCGCAGCCGGGCTGCGGGGCACTCATGTTTCTATTTCGGTCAGTCCAGATAGATCGGCGGTTCATATGCATTGCCCAGCAGCGTTTTCTTCCGCTCCTGATAGCCTAAGAACGCCCACTCTGTCATATCTGTCCATTTATGGATTGTCCGGTCATATACCTGTACATATCCGATCCTTGTAGGATGCATGCGGACGCTGTTGGACTGATACTCTCTTCCCGTATAAGGATTCACATCGCCCACTACTCTGTCCTCATCCGAATCATCTCTGGAGATCACAGGTTCAAAATCGTCCTCTGCCTGTTCCGCGGAATCTGTGTTTTCTTCCCCGGATACGGAAGCTTCAGGCTCCTCCGCATAAGTCTGTTTCACAGACTCTTCTTCTGCTGCCGGACTGTCCTCAGCCGGCTTTTCTGTTTCTTTCTCTTCCCGGCTCTGGTCCGCTTCTTCGGTATGCTTCCTGCGCAGGAAAATATTTCCCGGACTGAACCGGCTCTTCTTCTTTCTGGACAGCTCTTCCTTCGCTTTTTCCACAGGCTCGCCGGCCTTTATGCTCTCCTCTATCTCGCTTAACTCTTTATGGATATCATACAGCTCGCCGATGGTCATGTCTCTCTCATCTGCTTCCAGAACTTCCTCTGTTCCGCCGCTCTGCTCAGATACATCTGCGGGCACAGACTCCCCGGTCACAGCATTCTGCTGTTCTGCTTCCCGCTGTTCTGCCTGAAGTTCTCCGGTCTCCTCCGCCTGAAGCTCTTCCTGCATATATACCGGTTCCGTCTTCCGTACAAAGTCCGAAGTGCTCTCCGGCTCTGCTGCCTGTATCCGGCTCCCCGCCGGTCTGCTCTTCGGCAGAACCTGAGACTGAGCCTCTCCTCCCAGAATGCTCAGACGGAAAGGACACTCCAGAATCTCCGCAATCATGCGCATATCCTGTTCCTGAAAATTATCTCTTCCAAGCCGCTGCGTCAGATTCTGTCTTGACATCTTTTTCCCTGTCCGGACTTCAATCAGCTCAGCAAGCTGCTTAATGGTCATCCCTTTTCTTCCAAGAATGATTTTCACCTGTTCGCCAAATGTTAAATCTTCCATTCTTCTCCTCCTTATGTATCATTTATACCCCTTTTTCCTCTGTATGCGAAAAGCTGATAAACACCAGCCTTCACAGATAAATTCATTTGTTTCTTCTACTCACTCTATCCTATCAAACTAGCTCCGGCGCGTCAACACTGAAACACAGAAACAGACCGCCCCGCGTCTTTCCCTGTCTCCTTTTCACTCGTCTGTCAGACTGCAGACTGTAAGCCTGATATCAATCTCTCTGTCTGTAGAACATACAGCCATTTTACAGGGAATATTTCCCGCTGCATATTCTCTGTAGTAATAAGGCAGCGGATATTCGGCAGGCTGTCTGACAAGCCGCGGCGGTTCATCCAGCTGAATGCAGAATGAATCAAGAGGAAGGGACATCCCCCGGCGTGTCGCCTTCATAAAACTTTCCTTAAGCACCCAGTACCGGAAAAAGCAGTCCCGCTGTTCCTCCTCTGTTTCCGCCTTCATAATTCTCTCATATTCCTCCCGGCAGAAACGCCGCTCAGCCACTTTAAGCCTGGGAGTTCCCAGCTTTTCAATATCGCATCCCACCTGCGACTGCACACCATCCGTCTGAGCCGCGCACATTACCCAGCCGCCGGAGTGGGACAGATTAAAGGAAGCGTCTTCCGGAAGCCCGTATCTGTTCCGCATTTTCTGCCACAGAACCCACACGCCCACGCTCTGCGCCTTTCCGGATAAATATTTCAGGGCGTCCGCCTTCTCTTTGCGAAAAGACGGAAGCCCCTCATAATATCTGTTATAACACTCTTCATTATAAAGCGGAGTCACATCCGCAACCCATGTCCTGATCATTTTTATCCCCTTAAGTAGCGGACCTCAAATGTCTCTATTGTAATCGGCTTATTGAAGAAAGCCCCCTGCGCGTAATCGCAGCCCAGCTCAGCCAGCACATTCAGCTGATCCTGTGTCTCTACGCCTGCTGCCTGTACGTAAGCGCCCAGCTGCCGGCATATATCAATAACAGCCTGCGCAACAATCTGGCTTCTTCTGTTTCCCACAATGTTTGTAATCAGACTCTTATCCAGTTTCAGACCGTCAAATTCCATAAGAGATAAGATCGAGAAACTGGAATCCTTTGCGCCGAAATGATCCAGAATCACACGGACATTGGCCTTCCTGATCTTGCTGCTTGTCTCTGCCAGCATCTCCTGATTCATCTCACTTCCGGACTCTGACACTTCAACTTCAAGATATTCGCAGCGCACATGGTATTTTTCCACAAGATGAAGCATCTTATCCGCAATGCTCTCCTGGCGGAGGGTAGCTCCCGCAAAGTTTACGGACACAGAGATCATAGGCATATCCTCAATGTCCCAGCGGTGCAGTGTCTTACATACTTCCTCAAAAACATACAGATCCAGATAATGAGAAAGTTTTGTCTCTTCCAGAAGGTTAATATATCTTCCCGGATCCACAATGCCCAGATCTTTATGGTGATAGCGGACCACAGCCTCGGCTCCGGCCACTCTTCCTGTATTTACATCTATCTTCGGCACCAGGCAGACGATAAAGTTGCCCTGTCTGATATCTTCCAGAAGATCCTGTTTAATAATCGGTTCATGATGGCCTTTCCTGAGGTTCTTGTAATACTTCTTCTTCTCCTCACGCATCATGACTTCCGCATTGGTGACAAGCTTCTCAGGCTCTATATCCACCTTCTCCCATGCGTATCCCATGGAAGCCAGCCCCAGGCTGATATTATCCAGTCTGCTGTGAACGGCGTATATCTGTTTTGTAAAGTCTTCATACGACGTATTTTCCATCAGAACCAGATATTCATCCCCGGTCAGGCGGTATACATCCCCGCTGTGAAAATACTCGCCCAGTATCTCTCCCACGCGGATCACAACCTCATCCCCGTAATCCCGTCCGAATTCTTTATTAAAATTCTTCAGGCCATTGATGTCAATTGACAGAGCGCCTAAAGATTTCAGTTCTTTTTCTTTCACATGATCCAGATAATCCACAAAGCTGTTCCGGTTGAGCAGGCCGGTAAGATCATCATGGTAGCTCAGGTATTCCTGCTGCTTCTGCATCTTCTGCAGCGCGATCGCCTGAGGAATATACGGGAGAACCGCCCGGAGCAGCGCGATCTCGCAGCCTCCTCTGTGAACGCCCACGGCGGCCAGAACTGCTGTTGTTTCATCGTCAATCCTGAGAAATACACTGTAACTGTCCGATGTTGTGTCTGTAATCTCCTGCTTCATCCATTTCGGCTGATTTTCCGGAGGAAGCAGCTTCAGTCTGTCTCTCTGCCACGGCACGTTTTCCGCGCACCACTCATAAATTGTCTCAATATCATCCTGTTCTTTTTCGATATAATAAACATACTCTGAATCATAATAATCCCGTACTGTACTCAAAACATCATTCACGATTTCGATCAGCGAACGAAGTTTATAATTATCACTCATAAAATCTCTCCCCTGCATTTTATTGCCCGTATGCCCTGTCCTCCGCTGACAGACTCGGTCTTTTTCACACAGGCCTGCAGTATCTTCTCTGTATGGGCACTACAATTATTGTAGTATACCTGAGAGTGAAATGCAAGTTAATTCAGAAGCTGCCCCGTCTGCTAATAGAGCATTGCCTGGATATTTTCATCCTCCATATTTTCCCGGTCAACCCACACAAATCCCGTGTCTACCTGCGCCTCATTTCCTTCCTGCAGAACCGTTCTCGCTGCCGCGACAACCGCGGCATATCCCATGCCAAACGGATTCTGC
The DNA here is from genome assembly GCA_019112765.1 of Candidatus Mediterraneibacter norwichensis. Taxonomy (GTDB): domain Bacteria; phylum Bacillota; class Clostridia; order Lachnospirales; family Lachnospiraceae; genus Mediterraneibacter; species Mediterraneibacter norwichensis. Next base: position 27,311 of record DXIU01000040.1, read on the forward strand.
ACGATCAGTCCGTCAAGTTCTTCATTTTCAAGAGCTTCCAGCTGATCTTCTCCCGCGTCAAATCCAATCACAGACACATCCGCCATTCCCTCTGCCCTGTCCAGAGCGCCAAGAATCAGCCGGGATGCTTCCGCACTGGTGCCCAGGCATCCCTTCAGGTCCGGGTTCTTTTCAAAGCGCCATGCAATCACGTCCTCATCTTCCATCTGCTCTGCTTCCGCATCCACCTGATCCAGAAGTTCTGTCGCCTGCTGAACGGACTCTTCATCGCTGTCAGCCGCAGTTCCGTCGCCGGAAACGATATCGGATGCTTTCACAACTTCCTCATAGGCAATATCCAGCTGTTCTGCCGCGGCCTGCCGCTTCATGAGGTCAAGCTGATCCATATAAATAACGTCTGCAAGGTTCACCTCCAGATGATTTGACAACAGCTCCTCCCGGAACGCGTCGACCTGATCCTTCGAGCTTCCGGAAACAGAATCCGGTACAACCAGTATTACATCTCCCTCTTCATCAATTGCGCTGCACAGCTCCTTGGCGGCAGTCTGTGCCGCCGCTGCATTATCCGTAGAGCAGGTGCACTGAATCCCCTGGTAAGAATTTCCCGACTCAAACGCCACGATCGGAATTCCATTCATCGTGGCAAGATCAAACTGAACCGCAGACGCCTCCTCGTCAATGCTTGAGATCGCAATCACGTCCGGATATCTGGCCAGCTCTTCATCCAGAATATTCACCTGTTCATCGATGTTTCCCGGGTCTCCCGGCACATTAAAAATAACTTTTATCTCGTCATCTCCGCTGTATCCCAGCTCTTCGTTCAGATCGTCCGCCGCCTGCTCGACACCTTCTTTAATCTGCTTCCAGTACGCGGACTCGTCTTCCTTCCCGATTACAGAAATATAGGTTCCCGGTTCAAGATCAAGGCCTTCCACATTGCTGTACGCCTCCACTGAAATCGCATTAAGCTTTGCCTGGTAATCCGGTTCTTCTGTTGTATCTCCGGTAAAAGCGCTGCTTTCTTTCCCTGAACTGCACGCACATATGCCAAGAGCCGCGCATGCGGCTATAGAAATTGCCATTGTTACTCTCTTTTTCATCTTCAGCCTCCATATAAATATGAAACTGTACCGCTACAGTCTGTTCTTTTATCGTCACAATATAATTTACTGTCTGTTCTGCCGCCGGATCCGGCCGGCGGCGTCTTCCCTCTGATATAATACACCAATCGCAGAAAAAAGAAAGCAAATTTTTCTTAAATTTTCTTTGAATTCTCTGAAGAAAAGATCTCCCCTCAATATCACGGATCCGGCCGGCGGCGCGCCGGTGCTCCCCCCTGACATAAACCGGAATCCCGAAGCAAAAAACAGGTACTTAATTTAGAACATGAAAATAACTTGTATATTTATTTCCGTTGTATTAAAATGAGTATAACGAAAAGCGGATAGACCGCTTTCGAATCTTTTAAAAAGGAGGATCATACAATGGCACATGTTATTAGTGATGAATGCGTAAGCTGTGGTTCCTGCGAAGGCGAATGTCCGGTAGGCGCTATCTCTGAAGGTGATGGCAAATACGAAATCGATGCTGATGCTTGCGTAGACTGCGGAGCATGCGAGGCTGCATGTCCTACAGGAGCGATTTCAGCGGAGTAATATAGAAAAACGCGAGTGATCACAAGCAAAGCCGTCCGGATCAGCGGGCGGCTTTTTTCATGCCTGGATACAGTTTCCGCTTCGCTGAGTTTCCACACATGCCAGCTCGAGGCCTCCGCTCTGCTTCAGCCTCTCACTGATGGCGTCCGCCATATACAACCGCACAGAGATGCTCCGGAAAATATGCAAGCACATTTTCCGGAGCATCTCTGCACGTTTGTGCATGTGTGGATTTGTAACAATTTGACGAACGATTGGGTGGGGTGGAGGGGGTGGGGTATGGTATAATGTGAACAGGTTGAGACAAGGAGGTATAAATATTAATGGGTGAAGTCAGATTTATGATTTCCGAGGCGGCCAAACAGGTTGAGGTTGAAACCCATGTCTTAAGATACTGGGAGGAGGAACTTGGACTGACCATCGGGCGCACGGAAATGGGCCACCGATATTATACCAGAGATGACATTCAGCTTTTCTGCTGCATTAAGAAACTGAAAGATGAAGGAATGCTTCTTAAGGACTTAAAACCTCTGATTCCTGAACTGAAAGCGACCCGTCTTAAGATGAAGGAGTCGAAAGAAACGGAGACTTCAAAAGCTGTAAAGGTTCAGAATCCGGTTCAGAGTAAAGCCGGGGGTGAGACACTTCCTGCTCAGGAGACGGAAGTAGTCATACCGATCCGTCAGCTTGACCAGGTCCGTTCTCTGCTCGGGGAAGTGCTCACTGAAGTTGTCACCGGGAACAATGAAGTTCTGAAAAAGGATATCAGCGAGGCTGTAACCGCAGATGTGATGCAGGAAATGGACAAGCTGCTGCAGTCAAAGGAACGTCAGCAGGAAGAACACTTCCGGAAGCTGGACTGTCTCATCCGCCAGCAGCAGGCAAGCCGGAAAGAATCTGTAAAAGTCAGTCCGATTCTGAAACTGAAAAAAATGTTTACATAAAAACACGGCGCCTTTCGAAAGGGGACTGTCCCCTTTTGAAAAGTACCGTGTCTGTATGGATTCTCTTCCTTACTGGCGGAGTTCGTTGCCGAATCTTGTGTACTGCGGCATCCAGGCAAGCCGGACGGTTCCGATCGGGCCGTTTCTCTGTTTTGCTATAATAATCTCCGCAATATTTTTATCTTCCGTATCCGGATTATAATAATCATCCCTGTAAATAAACATACATACGTCTGCATCCTGCTCAATCGCCCCCGACTCACGAAGGTCGGAAAGCATGGGCCGCTTATCTGTCCGCTGCTCAACGGCACGGCTGAGCTGTGAAAGGGCGATCACCGGCACATTCAGCTCCCGGGCAAGCCCCTTCAGGGAACGGGAAATCTCAGAGATCTCCTGCTGACGGCTTTCATTTCTTCTGCTGCCGCCGGCGCTCATAAGCTGAAGATAGTCGATAATAATCAGATCCAGCCCCAGCTCCAGCTTATATTTTCTGCACTTGGACCGCATCTCGGAAATTGAAATTCCCGAAGTATCATCGATAATCATCCGGGAATTCCCGATAGTTCCGGCCCCTTCGATCAGTTTTTCCCAGTCGGTATCCGACAGGGTACCTGTCCGGAGAACCTGCGCATCCACATGGGATTCCAGAGAAAACAGACGGTTTACCAGCTGTTCCTTTGACATCTCCAGACTGAAAATCGCCACAGCAAGGTTCTGCCGGAAGGCTGCATGCTGGGCAATATTAAGAACAAACGCCGTCTTTCCCATAGACGGGCGGGCCGCGATCAGGATCAGATCTGATCTCTGCAGTCCCGACAGTTTATAGTCGAGATCAATAAAGCCTGTCGGAATTCCTGTTACGGTTCCTTTTGTTTTTGATGCCTTCTCGATTACATCAAGGGCATTCAGAACAACCTGTTTTATCGGCGTATATTCCTGTGAATTTCCGTGTTCCACAAGTTCAAATACTTTCTTTTCTGTTTCATCCAGTATTTCTTCCAGAGGCTTATTTTCAAGATAGCAGACATTCGCCGTCTCTTCATTGATCTTAATCAGCCTGCGGAGCGTCGCCTTATCGCGCACGATTTCAGCATAATACTTGACATTTGCCGACGTCTGTGTTCCCACCAGAAGATCCCTGGCATATTCCATGCTGCTGACTTCCGGAGGAACATCTTTCTCTTTCAGATGTTCCTGAAGAGTAATCAGGTCAATGGGTTTTCCTTTATGGAAAAGTTCAACCATAGCGTCAAACAGAATTCCGTACGCAGTCTGATAAAAGTCCTCTCCGGAAATAATTTCGGAGGCTACCATGACAGCCTCCTTATTCATCAGCATTGCTCCCAGCACGGCCTGCTCGGCCTCTGCGCTGTGGGGCGGTATTCTTTTCATTGCAGCATCTATATCCATAAAGACCGACTCTCCTTATGCTTCTTCCTTCACAACTACTTTCAGTTCAGCCGTCACTTCCGGGTGCAGCTTAACCGGAACATTGTGGGTTCCCAGCGACTTGATGGTCTCTTTGAGCTGAATCTTCTTCTTATCCACATCCAGTCCCATCTGCTCTTTTACAGCTGCCGCAATCTCTTTGCTTGATACAGAACCGAAAGCTCTTCCGCCTTCGCCCACCTTAATGGCCAGCTCAACTTTTCCCTGCCCTAATTTCTCAGCGAGAGCCTTCGCCGAAGCCAGCTGCTCCTCGGCGACCTTTTTCTCATTATTCTTCTGAAGCTTCAGATCATTCAGATTCCTGCCTGTCGCCTCCACTCCCATCTTCTTCGGGAGGATAAAGTTTCTCGCATATCCGTCATTTACATTTACAATCTCACCTTTTTTTCCGAGAGATTTTACATCCTGCAGCAAAATTACTTTCATTTTATATGTCTCCTTCCTCGATCATCTGGTCTATTGTCTGTTTCAGTGTCTTGATCGCCTCATCCATATTTGTATGGTCAAACTGCGCTCCGGCAGAATTGATATGTCCGCCGCCGCCCAGCTTTTCAGCAATAATCTGTACATTGACCTCGTCTATGGAACGGGCGCTCATATAGATCTTCCCTTCATATATCGTAAGCACAAAAGATGCCTTTATGCCGCTGATATCCAGAAGCTCATTGGCCGCCTGCGCCGCAAGCACGGTAGGACTGTCAATATCGCCGGGACACTGCGCAATGGCGTACTGTTTCCTGTATACCTCCGCCATTCTCACCGCCTCAGCCTTCGCCCGGTAGGACTCTATATCATCCCGGAACATTTTGCGGACACGGGTAATATCCGCTCCGCATCGCCTCAGATATGCTGCCGCCTCAAAAGTCCTCACGCCTGTACGGTTCATGAAGTTTCTTGTATCGATCATGATTCCCGCGTACAGGCAGTCCGCCTCAACTGACGGGAATTTGATATCATCCACAATATACTGCAGCACTTCTGCCACCATTTCGCAGGTGGACGAAGAATAGGGCTCCACATAGGAAAGCACCGCGTTTTCGATAATATTGCTGCCCTGGCGATGGTGGTCAAGCACCGCGATCATGCGGGAACGCTTCAGAAGATCCGGACACTCTGTCATCTGCGGTTTGTTCGTATCTACCACGATCACCATCGTATTGTCATTAACATAGTCAAGCGCCTGGTCCGATGTAAGAAAAATATCATCTTCATAAGCCGGGCTCTCTGCGATTTCATCATACAGAGGGCGGATGGATCCCGACACTTCGTTAATTACAATATGGGCCTTTTTCTCCAGACTTACCGCAGCCCGGTATATACCCATACATGCTCCGAAAGAATCCGGATCCGCAATCTTGTGCCCCATCACGATAACCTGGTCTTTGGTTACAATAAACTCTCTGAGCGCTTCCGCCTTGACACGGGCCTTGACACGGGTATTCTTCGCTGTCTGCTCCTTCTTGCCTCCGAAATAGGTAATGCCGTTGCAGTCTTTGATTACGGCCTGATCGCCTCCCCGGGCAAGAGCAAGGTCAATCGCCACCCGGGCATACTGGTAGCTCAGCGCATACGTAGCCGTATTCAGTCCAAGACCGATACTCAGCGTGGCAGAGCGGGCATTTCCGATATTTACCTGTTTTACTTCCTCAAGGATGGAGAACTTGTCTTCCTTTATCTTCTTGTAGCTCTCTTTACGGATAACAACAAAGTATTTGTCCTTCTCCATCTTCTTGACAATACCGTCAACATCTCCGATATACTTATTAATCTTCCGGTCAATCAGAGCCACCAGAAGAGACTGGCGGACTTCCTCTACACTCTCCATGACTTCGTCATAATTGTCAATATAAATCAGCCCGGCAATCAGCCGCTGTTCTTCGTTTTCACGGATATATGCGTTCAGTTCCGTGACATCCTTCATATAAACCGCAATAAAGAACTCCTTCTCCTCCGGAATCTGCAGAAGTTCTTCCTTCTCGCTGAAGCCTTCCACTGATACCCGGCGCAGCTCCACCTGATAATCCCGGTCCCGGAAACTCACTTCCAGCTCCACATGTTCCATATCATTTTTCGGGAACACGCCGGGATGAAGCTCCGGAATAATTTTATTCAGATATTTCTCTCTTTTCTGACCTTCTATGATGGCTTCAAAACAGTCATTTTCCCATAAAATATGTCCGTCTTCCAGCGTAATCGCATAGGGAAGGGCCAGCTCCTTCAGCAGCAGGTTCTCAATCCCTTTATACTGAGCCGAGAACTGGACAAGATCAGCAAAAATCAGAGAACGGTTATAAAAGTACAGCGCACTTGCAATAGCAAAATAGACGAGAACAAAAAGCGACATGATAAATCCGGCTTTTTTATCAACCGCATATGTCCAGATGTTCATAGCCACAAGAAGAATCGTCATGATAAGCGGCCACTGCATATACATCCTGAGCTGTCCTTTTAATTGCATTCTCTCTCTCTTTTTCTTCATAAGCCATTTCCTCACCGCATGTCTGAGCCCGGCGCGCAAATGCCCGCTCAGAATCCGTGCTGCAGATATATTTCGTTACAATAGTGTTATTATACCATCTTTTCAGCTTTTATTCCACTACAAAAAATCAAGCCGGAAAATGGGCGGAAAATGGGCGATATGTTGGTACGACTCACGTATTCGCAGATGTGGGGCGGGGGATTCCGGTTCCGTTCTATGGGATAAGCGCAGAAAACACCCGGAATACAGGCGTCAGAATTTTCAATGGAACTGTTCGAACGGAACGTGAGTTTCCATTGAAAATTCTGTCTTTAGCCTGTATCCAGGGTGTTATAGTTTTACTATTCTGCGGAACGGAGTTCATAATTTCCTCATCCGGTCTCCGTATACGATTCTGCTTTACTCTGTATCCGGATGTTTTCAGATGTATCCCCAATCACAGTTCCCGATAAATTTCAAAGCGGACCGGATCAGCAGGTTGCCCCGCCTTTCAGGTGTTTCTGCGCCTTGATATTCTCTTCTTTTCTCGCCAGCAGATCATCTGACAGGAGCTGCTCCTGGACATTTTCAAAGCCGATTCTTGCGACAGTATCCGCGAAGCGCTCGCCTGTAATGCCCTGCTCACGGAAGAGAAGGATTGCCTTTTCTACAACAGAAAGGACCTCTTCTTTGTCAGTGAAGACTTTATCCAGATATCTTCCCTGCGCCACTTTCTTGCCCCAGCGTCCGCCGATATAGACGCGGTAGCCGTTTGTGTAGTCCTCGATTGCATGGAACGGGCACCTGCCTACGCAGCGGCCGCAGTGGTTACATGCATTTTCATCAATAGTAATCTTTCCGTCTGCCAGTTTCGCCACTTTGATCGGGCAGTTATTTTCAATCTGGCACACCTTGCAGCCACGGCATTTTTCCAGATCAATCTGCGGCACTCTCTGGCCGATAATACCCAGGTCGTTCAGGTCCGGTTTTACACAGTTATTCGGGCAGCCGCCTACCGCGATCTTGAATTTATGCGGAAGCTTTACTTCCCGGTAGCCATGGTAGAAACGCTCGTGGATCTCCTCTGACAAGGCAAAGGTGTCGATCAGGCCGTACTGGCATGTGGTTCCTTTACAGGATACAACCGGACGTACCTTGGATCCGGTTCCTCCGGTCTCAAGGCCCGCCTGCATCAGATATTCTCTCAGAGGTTCAATATTATCAAAAGGTACGCCCTGAATTTCCATCGTCAGCCGGGAAGTCATGGTTACTTCTCCGCTTCCGTACTTTTCTGCCGCCTCCGCGATTACTCTCGCCTCATCCGCGGTGATCTTTCCGTTTCTTGTAATAACACGGCCGTTGAATTTATCCGGCGTTCTCTTATCCTTCAGGAATCCCAGCGCTTTCACACGGGTCTCCTCTTCCTTGGAGACTGCCGCGCCTGCATTTTTCACTTTCACATCATTGAAGAATGTCGCGCCCTCCAGGACAACTGTATTCTTATATCCATAATAGCGCATCCTGTTCTGAAGGAAGTACGCCCTCTTTCCTTTTGCACATACGAGCAGAATCTTTTCATCTTTATCCAGACCTTCAATCTCGCCGTTTACCTGTGCCAGATTTACATAGAACGCTCCACGGATAGCCGGTTCCGGCTGCACGTCTACCACACGGTATCCCTCGGCTTTTCCTGCAGCATACTCTGCCGGAGTCATGCTGACAATTGTACCGTCAATCTTGTTCATCAGTACATAGACTGCCTGTACAAACGGATGGATCGCTGTGGAAAACGGCGGTGCGTACGCGAAATCAGCGTTTTCATAATCATCCAGTTTTGCGCCCATATTGATGCCCATAACAGCGATATCCACCATCTTGTCCACCGCGCCCGGTCCGAACACCTGAACTCCCAGCAGTTTTCTTGTCGTCCGGTCCGCGATCAGTTTTGTAATAAAGAAAGAAGCATCCGGATAATAGTGCGCCTTGTCGTCTGTGGGAACCAGAGCAGTAATCACATCATAGCCGGCTTCTTTTGCCTGCTCTTCTGTAAGTCCGGTACGTCCGATATTCATTCCCGGCAGCTTAACCACACCGGTTCCGAGTACGCCCGGGTATGTTTTCTGTGCGCCGGCAAGCACCTGTGCCAGTGTACGGCCTTCCATATTTGCGGAAGACCCCATCGGAGACCACTGCCTTTTTCCTGTAATACGGTTTGTTACCATTACGCAGTCGCCTGCCGCGTAGACATCATCAAGATTTGTCTTCATCTGTCCGTCTGTCAGAATCGTTCCCTTAAACATCTCGATTCCGCTGTCCTGAAGGAACCCGGTATTCGGACGGATACCGGCAGCCATGATCAGCATTTCACAGGGCAGCACTCCCGCAGATGTCTTTACTCCCGTTACTTTGTCTGCCCCGAGCACAGCCTCCGCGCTGGTTCCGGTGATCACGCGGATCCCCTGATTCAGAAGATGTTTCTTCGCATACGCTGCCATCTCCGGATCAAGAATATTCGGAAGGATCTGGGAAGCAAAATCAATCACTGTCACATTGATTCCTTTTGCCTGCAGATTTTCTGCCGCCTCCAGTCCAATAAACCCGGCGCCGATTACAACCGCTTTCTTCACATTATTTTTCTCCGCATATGTACGGATGCCTTCCGCATCATCGGGCGTTCTCATCCGGAATACGCCCGGAAGGTCTTTTCCTTCGATGGGCAGCTCTGCCGGTGACGCTCCCACAGCGATCACAAGTCTGTCATAGGAACAGACCTCGGTTTCTCCGCTCTGCACGTCTCTGAGAGTAACCTCCTTTTTGCCCGCATCCAGCGCCACCGCTTCTTTCCCTGTGCGCACCTCCACACCTGTGAGACCGGAATATTTCTGAGGCGTGTTTACAATCAGCTCGTCTCTGCTCTCAATCAGCCCTCCTACGTAATACGGAAGACCGCATCCCGCATAGGAAATATCCTGATCCTTCGTGATTACTGTCACTTCAATACTTCTGTCTTCCCGCTTTAATTTTGCCGCGGTTTTTGTTCCGGCCGCGACGCCGCCAATGATAAGAACCTTCATCTTTCCTTACCTCTCTTCGTTTTCTCTTTTCCCCGATGCTGTAACCGGCATTTCCCGGGACCCTCTGAGCAGATCCTTGTTCCTGTGGCAGCAGTTCTCTTCATCTGCACACTCCGGACGCATCTGCAGGCAGACATAGACATCGCCGCCGCCGATGGAAAGCGCCCTGCCATTGACAAGCATATCTGCTATTTTACGGCGGGCCTCCTCATAAATCCGCGTCACAGTCGGGCGGGAGATTCCCATCCTGTAAGCGCACTGCTCCTGGGTCATCTGCATATAATCCAGCAGACGGATCACTTCATACTCGTCATATGTAAGATTGATACTGCCGGACGCTTCGCACCCCTGCGGCGAAAACCCTGTAACCCGGGGAATCGAACAGATACATCTCTGTTTCTGCGGTCTGGCCATGATCCTCTCCCCCTTCCGTTTATACAGCTCTGTTATCAGTATATATCATTATAAACATATGTCAATAATGTATCAGTAATATGTATAAAATTCCAGAGAACTTTCCAGTCAGGACAAGATAATAAAAGAGACTGATTTCCCGGTTTTACCCGTGAAATCAGCCTCGGTATTTCTGATTAGTCCTGTACGTACGGCATCAGGGAAATATGTCTTGCTCTCTTGATTGCTACTGTAAGAGCTCTCTGGTGTTTCGCACAGTTTCCTGTGATTCTTCTCGGAAGAATTTTTCCTCTCTCAGAAACATATTTCTTTAACTTAGCTACGTCCTTGTAATCAATTTCGTTATTCTCTTTCCCACAGAATACGCACACTTTCTTTCTTCTGCGCGCCGGGCCTCTTCTTTTGAAGCCGCCTTCTGGTCTGCTTCCTTTTTCGTAAGCCATGATGGTTCTCCTTTCTCAGCAACGAAGTGCTTATCCTGGCCTGCACTGTGTTCACGCCGCATTCATAAGCCTGCGTTCCCAAGCGCCGCCGGTCTAGTTAAACGGCAACTCTTCTTCAACACCATCCGGAATATTCATGAAACCATCTCCAGCCGGAGCGCTCGGTGCCGGTGCCGGCTGATGGTAGGATGACCTGTTGGCCTCACTCTCAGCCCTGCTCTCAGCAAACTCCTGCTCTTCCACGATTACCTCAGTTGTATATACTCTCACGCCGTCTTTATTCGTGTAGCTTCCGGTCTGAATCCGTCCGGATATGGAAACCCTCATTCCCTGGCGGAAATATTTTTCCGCGAACTCTGCGGAACGTCCGAACACAACGCACGGAATAAAATCCGCGGTAGGCTCTCCGTCCCTCTTGAATCTGCGGTCAACAGCTACTGTGTATCTCGCAACTGCGGTCGCGTTCTCTCCCTGGGAATATCTCACTTCAGGATCTCTCGTCAAACGTCCTACTAAAATTGCCTTATTCATATATACCTCTTTCCGCTTATGCTTCCTGTTTCACGCATAAATATCTGAGTACGTTGTCCATGATGCGGATACGCTGCTCCACATTACCCGGAACTGTACTGTCAGCCTCGAAGTGGACGAAGTAATAAAATCCTTCTTTCATCTTCTGGATCTCGTAAGCGAATCTTCTCTTGCCCCACTCATCCACGTCTGTCACGTTGCCGCCGAAACGTGTGATCAGAGCTTTCACTTTCTCGATTACGTCTGCTCTTGCTTCGTCTTCGAGTTTTGCGCTTACAACAACAGCTAATTCATACTTGTTCATGCTTCTGCACCTCCTTATGGTCTCCGGCCCCCGGCTTCACTCCGGGAACAAGGATATTTGATTACTTATCGGAATAAATCCAAAAGTATGTCACGGTTACCTATCATACCATAAGAAGTTTTGTGTTTCAAGCTTTTTTCGTGATTTGTTTTGTATTTTTTTCCACCAGTCTGCGGGGAACCATGATCTGATGAGAGCACCCCATGCATTTCAGACGGAAATCAGCTCCCACCCGGAGAATTTCCCACTCACAGCTTCCGCAGGGGTGAGGCTTTTTCATTTTAATTATATCTCCCACATCAAATCTGTCTGCCATTTTTCTGCTCCTTTCCCCCGGATCCGGCAGTATACATTTCCTGCATCACGCAGGAATAACGCCGCACTTCTTTTTAATCAACTGACGTCAGCACCCCATGCACGAGAAACCGTTCATTTTCCGTAACACTGGTACAGGTAGAAAGACTGACGATCTGAGAATCTGTATTTACTTCCACGCCGAAATCATACAGGGATGACTCCAGACACAGATCGAGATATTCCTGGAATTCCTCGTCAGACGCATATTCAATCTTATAATTATCCGACCGGGCATCTACAACTCCTGCCGAAAAGATTGTGTATGTACGCACTTCACCGGAAGGTGTGTAAATGTAAAAATACGGATACTTCTTTCCATATTCTTCGTCCCTGTAGTTTTTAAGCTGGGAGAACATCTGCTCTCCTACCCTCATATTATGTCCGTATATGAATGTATTTCTGTCCGAGAAATCCGAACTGTTCCGGTAATCCACAAATATGGCTCCCAGTTTATTGTCATTTTCCGTAAATGTTTTTGTCAGATAATCCTCATTATCCGCACTTTTTACGACCGGGTAATTGATAACAGCCGGCTCATCAAAACGGATCCATCCGATGGTATCCGGATTTTCCTGCATAAGCACATCAAAATCCACGCTGAATCCTTCTCCGTCCGCATCCGTCGTAACAGCCAGATCCCGGATCTCATCATACTCTTTGCTTCCGGTATAGTAAGGTACCAGCATAATCACGAGCTGATACAGGGAAAAGACGAACACACAGACTGCGGCGATCAGCACTACCGTTGATACTGCGTCAAACGCGGTTCTCTTTTTCTTGCCTTTTTTGCCTCCCGGATGTCTGGAGTTTTTCCCGGATGTGCCTTTTTTATGGCTTCCGGCTTTCCGGGATGCGTTTCTGCGGATTCCGTCATCCTGAGACGCAGCGCTCTGAGCGCTGTCTCTCCGGGGCGTGGTTCTCTGTATTCCATCACTCCGGGATGCGGTTCTCTGCGCACCCTCTCTGTGTGTATTATTTTTTCTCAGATCAGAAGACGCTGTCCCCGGATGCCTTTTTCCCTGACCGGAAACCGGATTTCCCGACGGTATCCTGCGTACTCTCTGATCCCCCTGGCTTCGTATCGGCCTTTCTTTCCCTTCTCTGTCCATCTTTCTTTCTCCTAACCAATCATCTTGTCTGCATTTTTTCAGTTCTTCTGTGACGGCGCCTTTCCGTGCAGCCGTCCGGCCCGCTCGCGGGCTGTCAGAATCCCAGGTTTTCATCTACAAGTATAATCTTAAACCGCTTCGGAACGCGGCTGAATCTTGTCACCATAATCTGGCAGCAGATACAGTCCGGACTTTTGCAGTCAGAACAGCTTCCGTTCTTTACACACGGAGTACTGATCCCAAAGCGCTGCGTATTGATCGGTGCCGCCTCGTTTCTGGCTCTGTGCATGGCGTCCTCCTCTGTTTTGACCACCTTGTTCATTCCTACAATAAGGAGAACATTTTCCGGACCGAACGCATATGCAGCCACACGGTTCGCGTTTCCGTCGATATTCACAAAAACTCCGTCCTCGCTCATGGCATTTACGCTGCCCAGATACCAGTCGCAGGTAAATGCTTTCAGCGCGATCTCCTGTTTTTCCTCCGGCGTGGATGCCTTATCCCTGTCATAAAACACATAATTTCCTGAAGAAATTGCGTCAGTCAGCCCTGACTCTCTCACGGATGCGGAACCGCCCATATTAATGGTGCTGCCCTCCGGAATCAGCTCCAGCGCTTTTCTGACTGCCTCTTCCTTTGTCTTTACATACCAGGCGTCCATATTTCTTGACTTCAGCGCTTCTGCGACACGTTTTCCGAGAGCTTCATTTCTCATTTCTCTCACATTTTTCATGTTCTCATCCTCTTTCAATAAAAGATCATAGTTATTCTATGCCTGCCATCTGATAAAAAGCATACCACATCCCTGTCTCTTCGGCAAGAATCACAGCTGCGGCACGTCTGCCGCCGACACATAAAACTCTTCCCCGGTTTCCAGGCAGAGACACGCAAGCCTCCCTCCGTGTTCCGGAAATGCCGCGCCGCAGTCTATGTCCAGCAGTTTTCCGTCCGGCCGGCGCCAGATCGCCGCAGGCTCTTTCGGGTATCCCCGGAGGATAAAAGCAGGGACATGCCCTACGATAGAGATATACCCGGGAAAGCTCTTCCCGTCCCCGGTCACTTCGCTTTCCCACAGGAACATATCCTTTTTCTTCCATAGCTCAAAAACGCCCTGCGTCGACGCATGCGCCAGAATGTAACAGGTATCTTTGATCTTTACCTTTTTATAAAGAGGAAGTTTTTTCATCCATCGCACATACTCCGGAAGCTTTTCCCGGGTAGACGCCCTGCTCATCAGAATCCTGTACGTATTGTAAAAATATCCTTCTGATTTATCTGCCGTATATTCATACCATTCCGCGAACATATCTTCATGGTTGCCCTTCAGAGCCACAATATTTTCCCGGGAAGCCGCAAGTTCAATCACTCCGGCAGGATCCGGCCCCCGGTCTATCATATCTCCCAGAATATACAAGGTATCCTCCGGAGAAAACGCGATCTTCCGGAGCATCCTCTCCAGCAGTTCTGCCATGCCGTGTATGTCCGACATTACATATGTCCGCCCCATAATAACATCACCTTTTTCCCGGCGCGGTTTCCTCACTTTCCGCGTCTCTGCTTAAGTATGTTTTTTAATGGTTTCCCTGAGCACATATTTTTTATCGCTGTACCGGTCCGCAATGTAACTGTTGGCGCTGCGCTCAAGCTCATCCGGAAGCGGCTCGAGCCGTACATCCTCCCCGTACTTCCGCTTCAGCGCCCGTTCCAGAAGATAGTCGCAGACCTGAGGATTTTTCGGAAGCAGCGGTCCGTGCAGATAGGTGGCGATTACATTTTTATATACTACACCCTCATATCCGGATTTCCCCGTATTTCCATATCCGAAAAATACTTTTCCAAGCGGGGTGTGATCTCCGATATATGTGCGGCCGCCGTGGTTTTCGAAACCGACCACAGGCATATCAAACAGGGGACTGTTCAGGATGATATTTTTCACCAGCCGCTCCGGCTCCCACTCTGTGGTAATATCCAGAATAGCCAGCCCTTCTATGGTCTCTGTCCGGGTTTTATAATATTTCCCCAGAAGCTGATAGCCGCCGCACACCGCCAGCACCACGCCGCCTTCTTCTACATATTTTTTGAAATCGTCACGGATATTTTTCAGGTAGCCGCACACCAGCTCCTGCTCTCTGTCCGAGCCGCCGCCCAGCAGCACAATATCCAGGCGCGAGAAGTCAATCTCGTCTCCGGAAAGGAAAGGGATCACCTCCGCTTCAATGCCCCGCCACTCAAGCCGTTTGCGGAAGCACTGAATATTGCCTCTGTCTCCGTACAGATTCAGCAGATCCGGGTATAAATGTCCGATTGTCAGTTTCATCTGCTCTGGCCTCCTTCCGTTCCTTTCTCCAGCTCTGTCAGAAGATGGTTTATCCTGTACAGACCGGAATAGTTCACGATCACATAAAGATTCTTCGTTCCATTTTTCACCAGATCAAGAATGGCGCTCCTCATATCCGTTGTGGAACTGCAGGGGATATCCTCGTATTTCAGCCGGAGTCCCATGTCATACTTCCGTGTTCCCGCAGTGGTTATGGAAGCTGCATTGCTGTCTCCCAGATACTGGAAATCCACATCCCACAGCCAGGAAATATCTGTGCCGTCCTGGGACGTGTCGTTGATCTGAATAATAATATCCTTCGGATCCGGATCCTTCAGAACCAGAGACACCTTCTGCTGGAAACCGATGGGATTCTTCGCCAGATGAAGCTGGACTTTCGCGCCTTTAATGTGGAAAATACTTTCCCTGTTGTTGCCGTAATCGAATGCCTCGATCATTGTCTTAAATGTCCTGTATCCCGCCCCCGCAGTCTTAAGTGCGGTGTAGGCGGACAGTGTATTATATATATTGTAGGGAGTCCTCGCCGTTGAATCGATATGCTGACCGTCCAGGTCAAAGGAATACAGTCCGTCCTCCCGCATTGTTATATTTTCCGCCGAATAATCCGGATCCGGCCGCTTCCATCCGCAGGACGGGCAGCGGTAAATGCCCAGCTGTCCGTAATGGAAAAATTCGTACTCCAGTTTGCTTCCGCATTTCCTGCAGAAAATGCTTTCCCGGATCTCAGACCGTGAGATATCGTCAAATATCTGCTCACTGATACCGCAGGTCACATATGGGTTGCCGCTCTCCTGGGCCAGAGAGCAGGACAGGATATCATCGCAGGTAATAATCAGCTTCATATCCGGCACACTGGTCACTGCTGCCATCAGCTTGCTGAATGTGATATCCACCTCGCCGAAACGGTCCAGCTGATCCCTGGATATATTGGTCAGCACACCGCAGTCCGGCTGCAGCTGGGGCAGCACTCCCACAGCCGCCAGCTCGTCCACTTCGATGCAGGCAAAGTCCGCATCCAGCCGGCCTTTCCGGTCTGTTGCCAGCACGAAGGCGGAAATAATGCCGTTCATCATATTGGCGCCGGTCCGGTTAATAATGACCTTCTTTCCTTCCGACTCCAGTGCCCTGCACAGAATCGCATTTGTGGTAGTCTTTCCGTTTGTGCCCATTGTAACGAGAATTTTCTCCCGCACCTGCCCGGAAATTTCCTTTAATATATGGGGATCGATCCGGCGGGCCACATATCCCGGAAGGGTCACGCCGCTGCCCCGGTTCATTTTTTTAATCAAAAAACTTGTTATCTTTGCGCATCTGACTGCAAATCTGCTTCTTAATCTCATATCTTAAGCAACTCTTTCCTGTTTATTTTCCGGATATCACACATGCCAGCCCGATTCCGCGGCTCTGCCGCTCCTTCTCGCTGATGGCGTCCGCCATATACTCGGGGAAGCGCTCTGCCGGCTTTGCAAGCCTGCTTGCACACCGCCGATATCCCTCTGGTCTTTCACACATGCCAGCTCGATTCCGCGGCTCTGCCGCTCCTTCTCGCTGATGGCGTCCGCCATATACTCGGGGAAGCATTCTTCCGGCTTTGCAAGCCAGCTTGCACACCGGAAGAATGCTTCCCCGAGTGCATGTGTGAACTGTAATACATTATACGGAAAATGGCTGCGGAAGACAAGGGCTGGTTTCGTCCGGAAATCATCACCAAACGGAGAAATTCGGTTATCAGGATTCTTGAGAGTAGCCTTTTCACTATATTTGTGCTAAAATAGCATAGATAATTGAGAATCGAGGATAAAGAATATGGAATGTCAGATTGACGGTTTAAAGATAAATTACACAGATGAAGGCAAAGGAAAAGCGCTTCTTTTTCTTCATGGCTGGGGCTCTAATCTTGAGGCGTTCCGCTGTGTGACGGATCAGCTCAAAGATTCTTATCGGATTATAAGGCTTGATTTCCCGGGATTCGGCGGCAGCGACTGTCCGCCTGTTCCCTGGAACGTAGATGATTATGTGGCAGTGACGAGAAAGTTTATCGAGTATCTTGCCCTGGAAAAAGTTGATCTGATTGGACATTCTTTCGGCGGAAGAGTGATTATCAAGATGGCTTCCTCTCAGAATGACTTTCAGATTGACAAAGTTGTGCTTATGGACAGTGCAGGTATTCTCCCTGTAAAAACACTAAAGAAAAGAGTACGGACAAGAGTTTTTAAGATAGGAAAAAGAATCCTTCTGATTCCGTTCGTGAAGAAGCTGTTTCCTGATGCACTTGAAAAATACCGTAGATTGTTCGGTTCAGCTGATTATAATAATGCTTCCGGCGTTCTCAGAGATACAATGGTAAGAGTTGTTAATGAAGATCTGGAATCGTATCTGCCGGATATCAGATACCCTGTTCTTCTTATATGGGGGGATCAGGACGATGCCACGCCGATGAGGGACGCGCATATTATGGAAAAAATGATACCGGATGCAGGACTTGTCGTCATTAAAGGAGCAGGACATTTTTCATTCCTGAAAGATCCGTATCTGGTTGCAGCAGCAATGAAATCATTTTTTGGATAATATAAAGAAAAAGACAAAAGGGGATTGATATGAAATATATATGGTTTATAGTGTTTTTTGCAGCATATGTTCTTTACCTCCGGTATCTGATGCATATGTTCCAGCTGAATTCTTATAAAGCCGCGGAACAGAATAACTGGATGAAAAAGAACAGAGGAGTGATTGTACTGCATGCGGCGTTTTCGGTCGTGTCTTTTATTGTGCTGGCTGCAGCAGGCAGGGCAGGTGTTATAGTTTCGGCAGTTATCTGGCTGCTTGCTGTGATTTCATGCTGGCCGCGGAAAAAGGCGAAAAAACCGCTGGTCTGCACAGCCCGGGTTATCAGGATGTTTGTCACACACGCTGTCTTATTCCTGATTGTTATTGCGGCGTCATGTTTTTTCAGTGTGGATATGTATGCAGCCTGTATCATGTACCTTGTTCTTCCGATTTTAATTCTGTTTGTTAATGTGATTAATATGCCGATACAGAAAATGGTAAATCGGAGATTTATTAATGAAGCAAAAAAGAAGATACAGAGCATGCCGGATCTGAAAGTTGTGGGAATTACCGGAAGTTACGGAAAAACAAGCGTGAAATTTTTCCTGACAGAGCTTCTTCTGGGCAAGTTCAATGTACTGTGCACACCGCTCAATTACAATACAGAGCTGGGAGTTACAAAAACGATTCGTGAAAATCTTCTTCCGATACATGAGATCTTTGTCTGCGAGATGGGCGCGCGGTATGTAAATGATATACAGGCAATCTGTGATATTGTACACCCCCGATATGGCGTGATCACATCAATCGGGCCTCAGCATCTGGAGTCTTTTGGAAGTATCGAAAATATTGTGAAAACAAAATTTGAGCTTTATGAAAGTATACCGGACGACGGCATGATGTTTTTGAATTATGACAATGAATATATCAGAAATTATAAAGGGATGAAGCCGCAGACCGGATTTGGAAGCAGCCCGGACGCGCAATTCAGACTGCTGAACATGGATGTTTCTGCATCAGGTACGGTTTTCCGTGTGGATATACCGGGAGAAGGAGCACAGGAGTTCGCAACTGAACTGATCGGGGAGCACAATGTACTTGATATTACAGCAGCGATTGCTGTTGCGTATTCTCTGGGGGTTACAGTGCCTGAACTGAAAAAGCGCGTGAAGAAAATACGACCCGTGGAACACAGACTTCAGCTGCTTCCGAGGCGGGGGCGGATCACTATCATAGATGATGCATACAATTCTAATCCTAACGGATTCCGAAGCGCAGTTGATACGCTGAATTATTTTAGTGAAACAAAGGTGCTGATTACCCCGGGTATGATTGAACTCGGAGAAAAACAATATGAATTAAATTATGAGGCCGGTCGGCACGCTTCAGAGGTGTGTGATTATATTATTCTTGTGGGCCGGAATCAGACAAAGCCGCTTCAGGACGGAATAAAAAGCAATGAAAAATTCGGGCAGGAACGACTTCGTGTTGTTAATACACTGAGTGAGGCTATGCAGCTTGTTCCAGGACTTTCATCAGGGGAATTGGTTGTGTTGCTGGAAAATGATCTGCCAGACAACTATTAGATAGGATAAGGGAGGAGATTCATTAAAATGGATGCAATGAAAATCAAGGTAGGTGTTTTTTTCGGTGGCAACAGTGTGGAGCATGAGATATCAGTTATCTCCGCGCTCCAGGCTGTGAGGGCGATGGACAGAGAAAAATATGACATCATTCCGGTCTATATTACACGAGATAACAAATATTATTGCGGTGAAAAGATAGAAGACATTGAGAATTACAGCAATATATCAGAACTTCTGAAAGCCAGTCAGCAGGTAATACTGGTAAAGGGAAATCAGAGAATCGAACTATATAAGTTCCCGTTTGGCATGTTTTCCAACAAACCGTATGACTATATAGACATTGCGTTCCCGATTGTACATGGGACAAATGTGGAGGATGGCGCTCTGCAGGGCTTTCTCCAATATTTTGGAGTGCCGGTAGTCGGTTCAGACGTGCTGGCCTCAGCAGTCGGGATGGACAAATATGTGATGAAAGTGCTCTTGAAAGAAGAAGGCATACCTGTGCTGGACGGACTGCGCATTAATATATTTGAATATGAAAGTGATGAAAAGGCTGTTCTTGACAAAATCGAAGCCAGATTCTCATATCCCGTTATTGTAAAACCGATCAATCTTGGTTCAAGTGTAGGGATCAAGATCGGCCATGACAGGACCGGACTTGAAGAAGCGCTGAAGTACGCATTCGATTATTCGACAGATATACTTATTGAGCGGGCGGTGACGAATCTGCGGGAAATCAACTGTGCTGTATTGGGTGATTCCGAGGAGGCAATTCCTTCCGAGTGCGAAGAGCCGTTTAACTCGGATGAAATTCTGAGCTATCAGGACAAATATCTGTCCACTGGCGCAAGCAAGGGAATGGCAAGCGTGAAACGCCAGCTTCCGGCCGATATACCGGCTGATATAAGAGATCAGATCCGGAATCTGGCGGTGAAAACTTTCAAGGCGCTTCGCTGCAACGGCACAGTCCGTATCGACTTTATGATTGATGGTGATACAGGAAAAGTCTATGTAAATGAAGTTAATACGATACCCGGTTCTCTTGCATTTTATCTGTGGAAAGCCAGCGGAATTGAGTACAAAGAGCTGCTGACCCGAATGATACAGCTTGCCCTGAAGCGGACAAGAGAGAAAAACGCGATATCGTTTGAATACGACACAAATATATTAAACGGTTTTTCTTTTGGAGGCAGCAAAGGTGAGAAACTTAAAAGCGGAAAAATATGACAGTATTCCATCCCTGGCATTTCCAGGAGACAATATCCCGGAACCTGAATTAAAGGATGACCGGTTTGTTGATATTGAAGAATATTCCGGCGGACAGATCATATGCCGCCCGGCATATTTCCTGAGAGGGATTAAAGGAGCTTTGAACAGGGCTCTGATGCGGGAAAAAGCGGCAGAAAAACTTGCGAAAGCATCGGACTGGCTGCCGGAGGGTTTCAGATTCTGCGTCCTGGATGCCTGGCGTCCCTTTGAGGTTCAGTACAGTCTGTACTGTGAATATTTCTGCAATCTGGCATTTCGGCAGGAATATCAGACAACATCCGTCATGGATCTTCATAAAACAGCACGGCGGTTTGTTTCTTTTCCGGAAAGGGAAAGTAATATATCCTATGTTCACTCAAGCGGAGGAGCTGTAGATCTGACTATCATAGATAAAGAAGGAAACGAGATCTGCATGGGCAGTAAATTCGATGAATTCAGCGAACGCTCCAATGTAGATTATTATGAAAACCAGGGGGAAAATGCACAGGCTCAGCACAACAGAAGGATGCTTTATCAAATAATGAAGCGGGCGGGATTTACAAATCTGCCTTCAGAGTGGTGGCATTATGATTACGGGGACAGATTCTGGTCATTTTATACAGAAGAAAAATTAATATACAGTTCAGTGTATGATATACCTAAAGAGTTTAAGGAGAAGGTGATAATACATGGATGATTCCAAACCGTATCATATTTTTATCAGTTACAGGCGCGACGGCGGAGACGTGATGGCACGTCTGCTGTATGAAGTGTTTTCATACAAAGGATATCGTGTTTTTTATGATAACGAGTCCTTGTCCTCAGGAAGATTTGACAAAAAAATATACCGGATTATTGAGGAGTGCCAGGATGTTCTTGTGGTATTGTCGCAGGGCAGCCTTGAGCGTTGCCGGAATGAAGGGGATTGGTTCAGAAACGAAATTACCCATGCAATAAATAAGAAAAAAGCCATTATTCCGATTTTTGCAGATAAATTCGAGCTTCCGGCAGAAGAAGAAAGGGCTTCATATCCGAAGGAAGTACAGGAGCTGCTGGTTTATCATGCATATACCCTTAAAATCGCATATTTTGATTCTGTAATAGGGAAAATAGAACGCGCGCTGTTGTCATCAAAGGATAAGGAAGTTCATTTTCTTGACAATGAAAGAAATGTGGAGAAAATGAAAGAGTTCCTGCAGAGTCGTAAGCTGATGGAACGCATGCCGGAAAGTATGAAAAAAGAACTGATCAGCAGCGCCGTTTGTTCTATTATGGGAAGGGATAACGGCAAAATGGTATATGATATGCTTCTTCCTTATCTGGAAAAAAAGTTTAATATCAGAACAAGCTTTGAGTATCAGATTTCTCTTTTGGAGCGCTTCCGTTTTCATAATGACAGGATTGATGATGATAAATATTATTCTATCAAAGAACGGCTTGAGTTTTCAAAAGAGTACCTTGCAGATCCTCCCAGGCAGGAGTTTTGGATCGCTTTCACTACTGATCTGAAAGAGCTGGACGATAAGCTTCGTAAGGCAGAATTTTTCTTCAGCGAAAACCTTTTGATTGATAAAGAAGATATCAGGGCACTGGAGGAGCTCCACTCGGAATACCAGCAGGAATTTTATAAAAAGAAAATGAAAGTCAGAATAATGGTTGATAAAAATTTTCTTGAGCCGGAAGAACTTATTGTAGACGACAGCGGTATTTTTGCCAGGTATATGCTTGATGAAAAAACAGTATCGGACAGCGCGCTGAATGTAACGATTCAGTTTGTAATGCCTCACCGAAAGGGCGGCAGCAGTTTTTTTGCTTCGATCAGTGAGCCGACATACAGTCCTTCTGTTTCATTTACATATCCGGAAGATATAGTAGAGGTTCAGATGATACCATTTCTGAACAGAAATATTACTGCCAAGGATTCATCAATTTTCGAAGGTGACTGTAAATTTCATGTAAAAGATGAATGGGTTATGCCGATGAGCGGGGCAGTGTACATTATAAAAGAAATCGAAGAGTAATATGTAACAATTCAGCCATTCTAAATTGAATGACTGGTAGAAAAATACAAATCAGCACCAAAAAATGGGGCCTGCGAGGCAAATGAAAAGAGGGAACTTTTATGAGCGGACAAAATCTTACACTACTGACTGACCTGTATGAACTGACTATGATGCAGGGATACTTTGAAACTCAAGAAAATGAAACCGTAATCTTTGACGTTTTTTTCAGGGATAACCCGAATAAAAGCGGCTATTCGATCATGGCCGGTCTGGAACAAGTCATAGAATATATCAAAAATCTTAACTTTTCCTATGAAGATGTGGATTATCTGAGAAGTCTGGGCATCTTTAGCAATGACTTTCTTCACTATTTAAGCGGTTTTCATTTCAGTGGAAGTATTTACGCCATCCAGGAAGGCAGCGTAATTTTTCCGAAAGAGCCTATTGTAAAAGTTATTGCTCCAATCATGGAAGCCCAGCTTGTAGAGACAGCCATATTAAACATTATTAATCACCAATGCCTGATTGCTACAAAAGCATCCAGGGTTGTTTATGCCGCGCAGGGCAATGGTGTTATGGAATTCGGTCTCCGGCGGGCGCAGGGTCCGGATGCCGGTCTTTACGGCGCGAGAGCCGCCATGATCGGCGGATGTGTAGGTACTTCCAACGTGCTGGCCGGTAAAATGTTTGACGTACCTGTGCTCGGAACTCATGCCCACAGCTGGATCATGAGTTTTAAGGACGAGTACACAGCTTTCAAAGAATATGCCCGCCTGTACCCTGATTCCTGCACTCTTCTGGTTGACACTTATGATACTCTAAAATCTGGTGTGCCAAATGCGATCCGGGTATTTCAGGAAATGCGCGATGCCGGCATTAAACCGAAAAGCTATGGTATCCGTCTTGATTCCGGTGACCTTGCCTACCTTTCCAAAAAGGCCCGTAAGATGCTGGATGCAGCTGGCTTTGAAGATGCGGTTATCGCCGCATCCAATGACCTGGATGAATTTCTAATCAATGATCTGAAGATCCAGGGCGCCGCTATTACTTCCTGGGGAGTCGGAACTAATCTGATTACATCCAAGGACTGTCCCTCTTTTGGCGGCGTGTACAAACTGGCCGCTATTCAGAACGAGGCCGGAGAGTTTGTTCCGAAAATCAAAATATCCGAAAATACCGAGAAAATCACAAACCCGGGTAATAAGACCATCTACCGTATCTATGACAAGGAGACCGGAAAGATTCGAGCTGATCTGATCTGTTTTGTAGATGAAATTTATGATTCTTCAGAAGATCTCCTTTTATTTGACCCGAACGCCACCTGGAAAAAGACTCTTCTCCCGGGAGGGACTTATACAATGAAAGAGATTCTTCAGCCTATTTTCATCAATGGCGAATGTAAATATCAATCTCCTTCCGTAAAGGAAATTGCGGAATTTTGCCGTCTGGAAAAAGATACATTATGGGATGAAACAAAGCGTCTCTTCAATCCTCACAAAGTATATGTAGATCTTTCCAGAAAGCTTTATGATACAAAAACCAAACTTCTGAACAGAGTTAATATTTGAATTATTTAGATATATCTCCAGCTTTCCGAAGCCCGGCGACACCATTCTTGTAAAGGCATCCCACGCAATGGAATTCCCGGAAATTGTGGAGCATCTCCGTAAAGAGGAAATAAAATCATGAAATATCAGGTACTTGTGCTGGATCTCGACGGCACACTGACAAATTCGAAGAAAGAAATCACAGAGCCCACCAGAAACGCGCTCATAGAAATTCAGCAGGAAGGCCGTATTGTCGTCCTGGCCAGCGGACGTCCCATCAACGGGGTAGTTCCCCTGGCTGAAAAGCTGGAGCTGAAAAAATACGGAGGCTACATGCTCTCCTTCAACGGAGCCAGAATCACCCAGTGCTCCACCGGCCGGCTGATCTACAATAAAACCGTACCGCCGGAGGTTATTCGTCCCATCTATGAATATGTGCGGGACCGGGAAGGCGTAAATATCATTTCATACAGTGATACGGCCATATTCTCTGCGAAAGAGCCCGGCCGGTATACTCTGCTGGAGTCCCGTATTAATGATATGGAAGTCATTGTATCAGAAGATTTCCCTTCCGTTCTGCCGCCGTCGGTAAACAAGCTGCTCCTTCCCGGGGAGCCGGAAGTTCTGGAAGCGCTGATGCCTCACCTGAAAGAAACATATCACGGCCTTCTGAGCATTTACCGCTCCGAGCCCTTCTTTCTTGAGATCATGCCCCAGAATATCGACAAAGCCACTTCCCTCCAGAAGCTGCTCAACAGTCTCGGAATGACTGCGGATGAAATGATCTGCTGCGGAGACGGCTACAATGACGTATCCATGATCGAATACGCCGGACTGGGCGTAGCCATGGGAAACGCACAGCCGGCAGTAAAGGACTCCGCTGACTTCGTAACCCGCACCAACGATGAAGACGGAATCCTTCACGTCATCAATCTGTTCATGCGTGATTAAATAATTGCAAAAATATGTACAAAAAAGAAAACTCAGCGAAAAGGGGACGTACCCCTTTCCGCTGAGTTTTCTGACAATTTCATCTGCTACTGAAAGAATTTTTCTTTTACTTCTTCTACCGGCATTTCCTTACCCGTGAACAGCTCGAATGCGGCAACTCCCTGCCAGAGCAGCATTCCGCTTCCGCCTACCGCAGCTTTACATCCTGCTTCTTTCGCCTTGCGGACCAGAAGGGTTTCCTTCGGATTGTACACCACATCCGCCACCGCAAGATCCGAACGGAGAACTTTTTCCGGAACCGGCATTACATTCTCCAGCGGACTCATACCTGCCCGCGTGGCATTGACAAGAATGTCGCTTTCGCCGATCACCCGGGTCAGCATTTCTTCATTATCCAGATCTTCTATCCACACTTTTCCAATAGAAGGCACTGCTTTCCGGATCTTTTCCACTGTCTTTTCCCCGTTTGCGTAGAACTCGTCTTTCCGGTTGAAAATAGCGATCTCCGCAGCTCCGTCCAGGGCTGCCTGAACAGCAATTGCAGTCGCTGCCCCGCCTGTGCCAAGCAGAACGATTTTCTTTCCTTTTATGTCCACTCCATGCTCCAGGAGATTGCGCACAAACCCTGTGCCGTCTGTCATATGCCCGGTCATTGTACCGTCTTCCTCAATTACAACCGTATTGCAGGCGCCTACCAGCTCCGCCGCGGGGGAAAGGCGGTCGACCAGCTGGGCAACCGCTGTCTTACACGGCATTGTCACGTTAAATCCGCCTGCATGAAATGTACGGAACGCATCCAGCGCATCTTTTGTTTTCTCCAACGGCACGTCAAATGCCAGGTAAGCACTGTTAATGCCAAGTTTTTCAAAGCTGTAGTTGTACATAGCCGGGGAACCGGAATGGCCTACCGGCGATCCGATCAGTGCATATAATTTTGTATGTCCGTCAATTCTTCTTTCCATAATGATTCTGCCTCCCGATATTTGCTGCTCTCTGCCGCTCAGGGCAGGAGTCAGGATTATCCTGATAGAAATGCAGCGGAAAGCGCACATCAGAAATCCGCTCCGCTGACCTGGGTTCAGTATAACACATTCCCCCTGATACTCCAACACTTTAACGCATAAAAATTTTAATGTGTTAAGTCGAATCTTTTTTTCTTTTATGCTATACTCATGTAAAGCATCTGCCGGAGATACGTTTTCAGAGAGCGATAAACCGGCGCATCTGCTTCAGGAGGTCTTTACATGAACTTACTTAATTATGCCAATGATCTGATTTACGCGGCGGGGAATACGAAAAATCTTCCCGACATTCTCACCCGCTTCCGGATATTACTGCCGGAATACTCTTCCTGCGCGGAAGAAAAAAAACCCTGGCCGCGGGAAGATAATGAAAATCTGTTCGCCCTTCTCTGGAATCTGCACGATGGGGACACGCTGTCCGCCACCCTTCTCCCACGGGAAGCTCCGTTCACTTTTGAGGGACACTATAAGCCCGCCACACGGACACAGATGCATTCTCATGAATATCTGGAACTGTTCTATATCGCAGACGGGGAATACCGGCAGAAAATCCTGGACAGTGAATTCACATTTTCAAAGGGAGAGCTGTGCCTGATTGACCGGAACTGTCTGCACCAGGAGATCCTGGACGGCACATCCGCCACAATTCTCTTTCTCGGAATCACGCCGGATATTTTTGATGACATTACAAAAAACAGTACAGGCGCTGAGGGCATGGACGGATTTTTAAACACCGCTCTCCTGAAGCAGAAAAATATACAGCAGTACCTGCATTTCCGCCCCCGGACAGAGTCTGATCCGCTGATGGAGGAGACTTTTCTGTCGCTTCTGGCCGAACTGTCCCGCAATGACGCAGCCTCTCCGCTGATCTGCAGAGGCCTTCTGACACGCCTGTTCGGTCTTCTCAGCACCAACTATGAATTTTCGCTGTCCAAAAAAGTGAAAAAAGAAATGAACTGGCTTCTTCTGGAAGAAATATCAGCATTTATCGGCGAGCATCTCCAGGATATCTCAATCCGCATGCTGGCTGAAAGATTTCATTTCCAGGACGATTATTTCAATCGTCTGCTGAAAAATTATACAGGTATGACGTATACTGAATTCCTTCAGTCGCTCCGGCTTGAGCGCGCCGAAACACTGCTGAGGGAAACCAGTTTCTCTGTAGAAGAAATCGCCCGGGAAATCGGCTACCACAACAAAGGATATTTCTACAAAATATTTGCGGAACGGTACCGGCTTACGCCGGCACAGTTCCGCAGAAGGATGAAAAAATAGTATTTATTTTTTCTTATTTGTCTTCCGGTAAATGCCATTTCCAGTCTCTGATCTCCGGCATATCAATACCGTTGTCATGGATGTACTGCTTGTGCTCAACCAGCTTGTCGTTCATCTGCTGAATCAGATAAGAACCGCGGTTTCCGAGCTGCGGCAGTGCTTTGATAGCATTCTTTACAAGGTTGAATCTGTCAATCTCATTCTGAACACGCATATCGAACGGTGTTGTGATTGTTCCTTCTTCCTTGTATCCGTATACTCTGATGTTCTTGTTCGCACGTCTGTATGTCATCTCGTGAATCAGAGTATGATAGCCGTGGAATGCGAAGATAATCGGCTTGTCTGTTGTAAACAGAGCGTTGTACTCTGCGTCTGTCAGACCGTGCGGATGTTTTGTATGCTCTTCCAGTTTCATCAGGTCAACTACGTTGACAACGCGGATCTTCAGTTCCGGAAGTGCGTCACGCAGGATTGTTACAGCTGCAAGAGTCTCAAGTGTCGGTGTGTCGCCGCAGCATGCCATTACGAGGTCCGGCTCCTGTCCCTGATCGTTGCTTGCCCAGTTCCAGATACCGATACCCTGTGTACAGTGTTTTACAGCCTGCTCCATTGTCAGCCACTGCTGTCTCGGATGCTTGGAAGCTACGATTACGTTTACATAATCTCTGCTTCGGATACAGTGATCGAAGCAGGACAGCAGACAGTTCGCATCCGGCGGAAGGTAAAGACGTACTACGTCTGCCTTCTTATTGGCAATGTGATCCAGGAATCCGGGATCCTGATGTGTAAATCCGTTGTGATCCTGCTGCCATACGTTGGATGACAGGATCAGGTTCAGGGATGCAATAGACTGTCTCCACGGCAGCTGATTGCAGACTTTCAGCCATTTAGCGTGCTGAGCGCACATGGAATCTACTACACGGATAAATGCTTCGTAGCTTGCGAAGAATCCATGACGTCCTGTCAGCAGATATCCTTCCAGCCATCCCTCGCACATATGCTCGCTGAGCATGGAGTCCATAACACGTCCGTCAGCTGCAAGGAATTCGTCTGTATCATATTTTTCACCGTTCCAGTCACGGTTTGTAACTTCGAATACTTTTCCGAGACGGTTGGACATTGTCTCATCCGGTCCGAAGATACGGAAGTTTCTTTCTTTCTCGTTCAGTTTGAAGATATCTCTTACGAATCCGCCAAGCTCGATCATATCCTGAGCCTCAACAGCGCCCGGAGCCGGTACGTCAACCGCGTAATCACGGAAGTCCGGAAGTCTCAGGTCACGAAGCAGCTTACCGCCGTTTGCATGCGGGTTGGAACCGATTCTTCTGTCGCCCTTCGGAGCCAGCTCTTTGAGTTCCGGAATCAGTCTTCCGTTCTCATCAAACAGCTCTTCCGGATGATAGCTCTCAAGCCAGTCTTTCAGGATCTGAAGGTGTTCCGGCTTGTCCATCATGATCGGCACCTGATGTGCACGGAAGGAATCTTCAATCTGAGCTCCGTCAACTACCCTCGGGCCTGTCCATCCCTTCGGTGTACGAAGAACGATCATCGGCCACTTCGGTCTTGTTGTGTCATCGTTCTCTCTTGCGTTCTTCTGGATCGCCTTGATGTCGTCCATAGCTTTGTCAAGAGCCTCTGCCATCTTTCTGTGCATAGCCATGTGGTCGCTTCCGTCATCCTCTACCTCTACGAAATACGGCTTCCATCCGCATCCGTCGAAGAAGTGCTCCAGTTCCTCATGAGAAACACGAGCCAGTACAGTCGGGTTGCTGATCTTATATCCGTTCATGTGAAGAATCGGAAGAACAGCTCCGTCTGTCTTCGGGTTCAGGAATTTGTTGCACTGCCATGATGTTGCCAGCGGTCCTGTCTCTGCCTCGCCGTCTCCGACGATACATGCTGCGACAAGATCCGGGTTGTCAAATACTGCACCGAATGAATGAGCCAGTGAGTATCCAAGCTCACCACCCTCGTTGATGGAACCCGGTGTCTCCGGAGCAACGTGGCTGGAAATACCGCCCGGGAATGAGAACTGCTTGCACAGTTTCTTCAGTCCGTCCATATCCTCTCCGATGTTCGGGTATACTTCGCTGTATGTACCCTCAAGGTATGTATTTCCTACGAAGAAGTTTCCGCCGTGTCCCGGTCCGGAAATAAGGATCATATCCTGATCGTATTTTTTAATTACTCTGTTCAGATGAACATAAACAAAGTTCTGTCCAGGTACAGTTCCCCAGTGTCCTACGATTTTCTTTTTAACATGATCCATTGTCAGCGGCTCGCGCAGAAGCGGGTTATCCAGAAGGTATAACTGAGCTGCGCCGAGATAGTTTGTAGCACGCCAGTACGCATCCATCTTTTTCAGATAGTCTTCAGTGATCGGCTGCTGTTCAACAACATTGTTCTCTGACATTCTGAATGTCCTCCTTAATTAAAACTTGTCAGGGACATGAGTCCCCACCTTCATCTTATTTTAAACACTCCGAAGGCTTTTTTCAATTTCCCGTGTCTGTTAATTTCTCAAAAAGTTACCTATTCCGACTCAAAAACTGAACTTTCTGTCAATTTCTGTAATCAGGCTGTCACCCGACAGGTCATTCTCTCTCATATCAATCCTGCGGATCCGGCTGTCCTCATAGGTCTTGTAGTAATAGATTCCTCTGCCGGCATTTACACAGCAGGAATATGTGGTAATATCCCAGGTTCCACGGGGCGTTACTACGGACCCCCTCACCATGGACACCCCGTCCAGAATATGAAAAAACTGAGACACATTTTCCTCCTCCGTGCTGCCGCTGACAGAATTCCACTTCAGAAAAGCTGCCCGTATGAAGCGGGATACAGAGGAGGCATCACCCGGCAGGCCGGCAGCTCCCACTCCCTGCGAGCAGGGTTTCAGTTCCAGACCGGCGGCAAACCGGTTTACCGCCGGCGCTGCCTGCAGATTCAGATACTGATTCAGATTCCACCGGTGGTATTCAAAGGGCGGATTATTTGTCAGAACTCCGATAGGATTATCCAGAATATTCAGGCCCGTTCTGACCGGTTCCAGCACAAGACACTTCCGGCCGTCAGCCAGCATCCAGTGGAGGGGAGCCGGGGGCAGGCCGGCAGAAAACGCGGCGTCTGTGACGCACGTATTCTCCAGAAGCTCTGCCGCCTCCTCCACAGAGCCGCAGCTTCCCAGTATCCAGGGAATCATTTCAAACGAAGCAGCGTTGAACATCCCTGCCTCTTCTTTCCGATAAACGGCATTGTCAGGAAAATTCAGCCCGGCCATGCACAATCCCTTTTCATTGACCGCCTCCGCATAAAGCGGAAATTTCTCCGGTGCCGCTGCCATTCCGATCATTGCATAGTGCTCTTTCAGCACGGGCAACCGGGTAAAACGCAGGGGGAACCGGCGGGGCGTAATCACCACATGCTCCCCGAAAGAAACGTCCAGATCCAGATTTCTCCCGAAATAAAACGCTCCGTTTTCACAGGTAATACAGGTACACATAAACCATTTCCTCCAGTCTGCTTCCTCCATGCATAAAGCGCCTCCGGCAAAAATGCCGGAGGCATCTGTATCCAGTATTACCCGCCTGCAGAGATTTTAATCTCTGTCAAACTTTGTGACAATCATATGAACAATATAAGGAATAAGAATTACCGGTATCGCCAGGTAAGCAATGGCACTGTACGCCTTCTGAATCAGAGTCAGCAGCCCGAACTGGGCAATTCCGAAATCAATGACGCAGCACACAAGGGCGGCAGCAATCTCTTTCCTGGAAATCTGAAATCTTTTCTTTGCTCCGTCAGAAACTTCCTTTTTCCTCCCGGATTCGCCGCACACACGCTTCACCATGGCCGCAACCATATTAACCGCTGTGGATACTGCGCCCAGAATAATCAAAATCGAAATCAGCGGAGTCATAAACGAAGCCCCCACGCCGTTCTGCACCATAAATAATGTAGGCACGCTCTGCTGTGCCGCGTCCGGATTCGTGTAAATTGTCATAAGTCCCAGCACAACCATGACCATCATCAGAGAATTCACTACAAATCCCGCTCCCATACTCTTCACCGCGTCTCCCGGTTTTTCAAAGGATCTGGCATGCTGGACGAAAACCGCGATATTGGACAGCTGAAACGTTCCATACAGGAACGCGGAGTAGAGCGCGTCTCCCAGAGGCAGCTGTTCTGCCGTCATGCTCCCGGCCGCAGCCGTAATCTCTGAAAAATTAACTGCGATATTCGGAATATATACAATCAGAAGTCCCGCGATAATACATATGGACAGAACCGAAGCAACTCTGCGTACCAGATCTGTGCCGAAAATCGCAACAATAAAAATAAAGAGTCCGATCAGGAACGTACACAGCAGATACGGAAGCCCTGTCAGAGTACTGAGCGTCGCGCCGCCGGTGGCAAAAGCAACAGCCGGAGCCACACACATTACGCAGATATACAGCACTTCAAACAGATTGGAAAAAACCGGTGCAAATCTGCCGTAAAATGCGTTATTATATGAGCGGTAATCGTACACCTCATGCTTTCTGGCAAACCGGAGACTGTACGCGAAAAAGACGGTATTGTACAGCATGGCAAGAACCGGCATGATCAGACACCAGATTCCGTATCTCACAAAATAACTGTAGATCTGCGCTCCGGAGGCAAATCCACCTCCGAAATGTGTTGTAAACCATACAAATGATACGCCGAGGATAATGGCGCCTGTCTTATTTTTCTTCATTGTCTTTTCTCACTCTTTCTTTCAGTTTATCCATTGCGTCAGCCAGCATCTCTTTTGTCACTCTGTAAGGATAATGGTCCACATCTGACATGTCCGGGATCCGCTCCATACACTCTTCCCACTCTTCCTCCGTGATCTCAATCTCATCCAGAGATACCGGCAGGTGAACTGCTTTGTTCAGCCTGTAGATCTTTTCAAACTCGTCATACTGCTGATCCGCCAGCAGGGCGATAAGAACGCCGAAACCTACCACCTCACCGTGAAGGTGTTTTTCCTCGATCACCGGATATACAGTCATCGCATAGAAAATCGCGTGGGCCAGGCCGCTGTTGTAATCCGGCGTATAATCTTTGGTCAGGAAAATAGACGCGATTCCGGTGGTCACCACAATCGCCAGAACCACCTGTTCCACATCATAGGTACAGAGTCCCTTTCTGTGATCCTCAAGAGCCTTCGGCCCGTACTCGATCAGAGGCTCGCAGCACATACGGCTGACCGCCACGCCCAGCGCGGTAAAATGCTCCAGCCGTTCGTCTCTCGATGAAATCGTCGCCTCATAATATTTCGCATAGGTATCGCCGATTCCCGCCCACATATACTGGCTGGGCGCCTTTGCGATAATCTCCGTATCAATGAACGAATGCATGACCGGCCTGACAAAGAAATGAGGCTTCAGAAATGTCCCGTCCTCATTGTACATAATTGAAACAGACGTACAGGCGGAGCAGTTTGAGGCAATGGTCGGGAAAGCAAACACCGGCTTATCATCTGTAATGCACAGGCACTTCACCGTATCAAGGGCCTTTCCGCCTCCTACGCCGAACACCATATCAGCCTCCTGATATACCGGCATGGCACGGAGTTTTTCCACTGTGGCATAAGTACAGTTTTCTCCGTAGATCTCTTTGCCAATGATTTCAAGATTTGTCTGTTTTACATAAGATTCTATTTTGTCACAGGCGGCTTCCAGAGCTTTCTTTCCGCCGATTACAAGGACTTTCTTTCCGTAGGACTCGCACACCGGTCCGATTTTGTCATAGATTTTATCACCGATGGAATAATTCGGAAGATGTACTTCATAGTTTTCCAGTTTCATATTGATCTGTCTCCTTTCATCTGCGGGACCGGACCCGCCGGCGCCTGCGCCGTCATCCCCGGCTTTTTCCACAAAAGAAAAAGCCCCTGTCCCATACAATTCTATTGCAGGGACAAGAGCGTTCATACAATCAACTCCTGCGGTGCCACCCGGCTTGATGCAGATCACTGCACCCTCTCACGCATACTGACATATGCTTTCTTTGATAACGGAGTCCAGTCTCCGGCTTGCCTACTCTGTAATTCAGCTCGCCCTCAAAAGCCCATTCACTCCAGTTCCGTCATACCGCGATTCCACCATCCGCGGCTCTCTGTAAAGCATTACTGAAGTTACTTGCTCTTTCTCAACGGTTTGATAAAACTTTACCACTCAAAAAAGAAAATGTCAATTTTATTTATACTCTGTTATTATATTCTCTCTGTTCAGCCCTTCCTGGTTCTTACGCCTTCCGGTGTTTAACGCATATACAGTCCGCCAGTTTTCTTGCTCCCTTAAATACTGCTTTGTCGGCCTGCATTGTTATATAAGCCAGCATTAGTATAACTGCGTACATGGGTATGTACCACCGTATTCCCGGATCCCGAACCGAAAAAAATATTTTATAGACAATCAGATGGACCAGATACAGCTCAAATGTCATCTGATTAAAAAATTTCAGGATTCTGCTGTTAACCCTCACTCTTAGCGTAAACAGATATATCAGAACAAGGAAACTCACAGGACAGATATACTGAAGCTGACGAACTCCCTGGCGGTATTTCCATTCAATAACCAGAAATACCGCCGTGGCAGCCAGCAGCCATATGTCTCTGCCTTTCTCTGTTTTTTTATCAATCTGCTTTTTATAAAGCGCCGTCAGCTCGCCAATCGCAAAACAAAAAGCCGTGTTATACCACCAGGTTCCCCTGTCTGCCGCAATACAAAGGCCAATATAGATTATCGGGTTCAGTACAATCCAGATCAGACTGCCCTTCAGATATTTTCTTCCGATCCAGAAGCATACATAACAATACAGAATAATTGCCACAAACCAGAGCTCTCTTCCATTTGGATAACAGAACCTCAGAGCAGCTCTGACAATATCCGCCGCATTATAATCTGTATGAAAAAATATATTATTGATCACGGTGACAACCGTTCCCGATACAAGAAAGATCAGAATCAGATGAAATACCTTATTCAGCCAGAATCCTTCAAAATACTGTCTTCCCTTTTTCTGAAACCGGACTGTCAGTCCATACCCGGACATAAACAAAAAAACTGCAACGGCAAGCTGTCCTGTATTTGCAAAAATCAGGGACAACATCCTGTTATCCGAGTAAAACGTCAGATGATAAAGCATCACAACAACAGCCGCTGCCCCTTTCAGACAATCCGTCGTGTTTTTCTCCACACAGATCACCCCCGTACGTATTAATCATGCCCTAGTATATCATGAAATCGGTTTTTCGGAAATATCCGGCTGAACCAGCTCTTCCCTGCCGGGCGTATTACGCAAAAAATAAGCCAGACACCCCGGCATCTTCTGCCGTTTTGTCTGGCTTTTTCATTTTTCTCAGCACATTTCCGCGATCTCGTAAAGCAGTCTTTCCGAAGCCTCCCATCCGAGACAGGGATCGGTAATGGATTTTCCGTAGATATGTTCAGATACATCCTGGCGTCCCGGTTCGATATAACTCTCGATCATCACGCCCTTGACCAGATTATGAATCTCCGGCGAGAGCTTGCGGTTATGAAGCACTTCCTTCACAATACGTACCTGTTCCTCATACTGCTTATTGGAATTGGAATGGTTGGAATCAACGAGAACCGCCTGATTCTGAAGGCCCATTTTCTCGTACATTTCCAGCAGGCACTTAATGTCTTCATAGTGATAGTTCGGCTGGCTGACGCCGCGCTTATTTACTCCGCCCCGCAGAATCGCATGGGCAAGCGGATTGCCGGAAGTCTCCACTTCGCAGCCCGCATAGGCATAATGCTGGGGATGCTGTGCCGCATAGATGGAGTTCAGCATAACGGAGAAGTCGCCGCTGGTAGGATTCTTCATTCCTGTAGGCACATCAAAACCACTGGCTGTCTGACGGTGGTGCTGATCCTCAACGGAACGGGCTCCGATAGCCACATAAGAGAGCAGATCCTCCACATAACCCCAGTTTTCAGGATACAGCATTTCATCTGCTGCCGGCAGACCGAACTCCTCAATGGAGCGCATCTGCAGACGGCGGATGGCAATCAGTCCCGCCACCAGGTCCGGACGCTCCTCCGGGTTCGGCTGGAACGCGATTCCCTTGTATCCGTCTCCATTGGTACGGGGCTTGTAAGTGTAAATACGGGGCACGATCTCGATCCGGTCCTTAACCTTCTCTGACACACGGCTCAGACGGCTGATATAGTCGCAGACAGCATCTTCATTATCCGCCGAGCAGGGTCCGATAACCACGAGAAACTTATCTGATTTTCCTGTAAAAATATCACGCAGTGCCTGATCTTTCCGGCGCTTGATCTCTTTGCCGCGCTCTGATAACGGATACTGCTCACGGATCTCGGCCGGCGTCGGCAGTTTCTTTAAGTATGAAAAACTCATTGCAAAACAATCCTTTCTGTTCCCACCTGGGAAATATGTATTCCCGCTTCACTTTCCAGGGAAATGAGCGGCGTATATTCCATATGATACAGAGCTTTCTTTCCGTACCACATAAAATAAAAGTTCTAAAATATAAAACCACAAAAAATAATATATCCAGACAGGTCATAATGTCAACTGATTCCGCCATATCTTTACAGAAAACTTTGTTTAAAATTAATCGGTCAGTCCGGCTGCCGCATCATATGCCTCCTGTGCCTCTGCTTCGGAAATCGTTCCCTGCTCTTCTGCCTGCTCCACGCGCATCAGATACACATCCGACAGAATATCAAAATATTTTTCATTTACCAGCGTGTCCCGGACAGCATTCTCATAGATTCTCTCCGCCGACTGATACTGACTGTCCATCAGCTGCCGGTAAACGGTGCAGGCCGGAGAACGGTACAGCAGAATTCCTGCGACTGCTGTCAGACCGAAGATACAGGTAAATACAATTTTAGTGATTTTGAATCCCTTCTTTTCCTTCGGATATCCTATGATGCCAAAATCAACCAACGGTATTTTCTGCACCGGAGCGCCGCATTTCGCGCAGAAATTCTGGCTGCTTTTAACCTCTGCGCCGCACTGACTGCAAAAGCGGCTGCGCCGGTACCTCCTGCAGGCATTGAATATATGGAGACCCAGCCATACTGCCAGCAGAACGGCCAGCACAATCAGCAGCATATTCCTCGTCCGCTCCCCGCTGTCTACGGCTGACGAATTGAACTTCGCGCTGTAGCTTTTTTCAAATACGCCGTCCCCGTCTCCGTCCTGCTTCAGTTCCACCCACTGCTCCTTCCTCGTATTCATCGAAAAATAAGAAGTATCTGTGACAGGTACATTTTCAAAATACCTGGTGTCTGAATAATCCCCCTCCGCATCGGGATAGCCAAGCGATACGTCCATAGTCCCCCTGTCATTTCCTTCAATCGTAATCTCGTAATCCTGCGCGGTGTCCAGACGCAGAATCTTCTCCTGATCGTCTCCCTCTCCTGTCAGGGTCAGAGTTCCGAACGACGTTCTCGTGGAAAGCCGCTGTTCATCAGAGCTCAGTACTTCTCCTCCTAGTATAATAATGGTGTAGTCAATAATGACTACGAGTTAATAGTTACAAAATCTAAATGAATAACTGAAGGAGGGATTCCCTCTCCATCAGAAGTTATTGTTTCCTTACTGTGTCTGTGGCT